>JANXVN010000190.1 GCA_025351645.1 Ferruginibacter sp. | reverse complement strand
GTTTCGGCATCCAGTTCGAAGTCGGCCGGTGTGAGGTTCGCCAATCCATTCGAGCGGAACCCGGTGCCCGCGGCCGTCAGGTACAGGAAGTACCATGCAAAAAGCCACAGGTACTTTTATTGCGTACCAAAAAGCTTTGCTGCACAGGCTGAAATAAATACCAGCGCAAATAGGCATTGATGAAATTATTTTACCCCATCGTTCCTCCGCATAAATTCCAGCAGGTTCCTTGCATCGTCATCCGAAAGGTTTTGGTTAGGCATGCGCACCAGGCACAATTCAAGCTGCGCCTGCGCCTTTGGATCTTTAGATATCATTTCATCGGTGTTGGTTATAAAGTTCATTATCCATTCAGGGGCATGCCTTGTGGTAACGCCGAGCCATCCAGGGCCTACTAATTTTTCGGCAGTAAGCTTATGGCAGCCACTGCATTTTACTTCATACACTTTTTGGCCGCCGGTCGCTTTTGCGTCATCTAATTTAGCCGCTATGTCAACCTTTGTAAATTTGCCTTCGCCTCTTTTAGGGTCATACGGTTTGGTGTCCACTACTTTTTTATCTTCGGCGGTGGCGGTGGTAGTACTGGCATTAGCCGCACCATCATCAGCGGCAGTAGAACTTTTGTTATTGCCACAAGACGTTGCAAATACAGATAGGATACAAAGTATTATTAGCTGTTTCATTATAGGTTTATTTAAGTAAAAGTTGTTTGTTATGCAACGTTAGTTAGGGAGAAATTGAAGTTTTATGCGTTTGCTCATAATTGATGTAAATAAATATTTTAAAAGAATTAGCTGTGCTTAGTAAAACATACCAGCCAATATTTTAATGATGTTTTTGCATATTAATGTTTTACGTATGATTAGTAAAATTATAATGCCGTCTTCGTTTTAACTATGATTAAAACATACCGGTGATGAATACCAGTCATTTAAACTACTGGATGATGGCATTTATTTTGATTTTAAATTAACCTAAAACAATACTGATGATTAACATTGATGTATTACTTGCTAACGGTGCTGCTTATAA
Organism: Ferruginibacter sp.; assembly: GCA_025351645.1. GTDB lineage: Bacteria > Bacteroidota > Bacteroidia > Chitinophagales > Chitinophagaceae > Ferruginibacter. The sequence continues at coordinate 21,632 of JANXVN010000190.1, read as the reverse complement.
AAATATAAGCATTAATGAAGCCATATTTGATGAAGGCCACGCATGCAGTTTTTACTACCAGCTTGTTAGCGGAAGGTTACGGTGGGTAAATACCGATAGTGAGGGGGAAGAATGTATCCATTCAATAGTGGAGGCTGGCGAGTGTTTTGGAGAAATGGCGCTGTTTGATGACGAGCCCTACATTGCAAGCGTTATTGCCGATGAGGAAAGTGTAGTAATAAGGCTGCATAAACCTGTTTTTCTTGAACTGATAAAAAACAATAGCGACATTAGTTTTTCTCTTACAAAGATAATATCGAAGATGCTGAGGTTTAAAATTTCTGTAACCACATCGCTTGCATCACACTCGTCCGAAAATACCATAACTAATTTACTCAACTACCTTAAAGCTGAAAATAAAAGTTTTTTTGGAGACCGTTACCTGCTTAATTTAACCAGGCAACAAATTGCAGGCATGACGGGCCTTAGGGTTGAAACTGTAATACGTACCATGCGTAACATGCACGATAATGGTAAACTTGAAATTTTAAAAGGAAAAGTATTTTGCAGCAATAGGATGCACGCTGTTACTCCTTGATTACTAAACAAGCCATGCTTTTATACAAGGAAATTTTTTTTAGATATTTAATAAATACTTTCTTTTGGTACTGCCGCAAAATTGCTTTTATCTGTTGGACATACTTCAGCGCACCCGATGTTTACTACTTCCTGCCCATTTAGTTTAATAAGTTTATTTTGAGCAAATTAAAGGCTGGGGCTAAAGCCAGGCGGGATGGCTACCGAACCAATAAAAAATTCTAAAAGGCATATCATTATTGCAACAGAATTAATTTGATAAATCTAAATACTGGTACGCATTAGTAGAAAAAATACACTAAACACCAAGTGTAACTTAAAAAGATATGCCTGAAGTGTAGCAACAACATTTGCTAGGGATGTTGATGGAAACCAATATTTTGTCAGATTTATTTAGAGTCATAAATAAGTAGTTATAGATGTATGGGCAAATGGTGTGGCTTTTGTTTGAACGAAAACCATTTGCATAGGCATTTGAAAAAAAGTATAAAATTTAGTGAGCTGTAATGTTAGGCTTGTAGCTATTTTTTAATGCTACCCTTAAAGTACTATTTAATTTAATTTAATTTAATTTATTGCCTGTATAAATATGCCTTGTAACCGAATTTAACTGGTTGCATATTTTTTAATTATGCTTTACAAGTTGTTGAAGCATTGCAGGGTTGCAACCTAAAAAGTAACGGAATGCTCAACGATTAACCAGGTAATACTAAACATTTTTTTAATAAAATTTTTGAGGGATTACTAACACTTGCCCTAACCACAACGGATGCTACCGGGGCATTACGTAACCCACTCCTAATATTTATTTCGCCAAATGCAAAGTACAGCCTATCATTCTTTAAAAACATTCCAGAAATTTACCTGCCACTCCTAAATAAATTATTCTGGCAAAGCTGGTCCCTTTAGGTTAACCTGTTGACCCTGGTGTAAATAAATTACCGCTCCATCTTTAAGTGATATGAATGGTTCCGGGTAATTATATCCTTTTGCGTCAATTAGCCAATCTGTAAAATATAGCCTTTCAAAATAGGCTTCTATATCTTTAAAACTATGGTGGGGATAGCTGTAAAGAACCGTTTTAACCAGTATTGCTACCCTGCATGGTTGTGAATTAAACATTGGAGTGCCGCTTTGCATTAATTTACATGTAGTTTCGTAGGCAAATAAACCATAATTTGAAAAATAAAAACAACCTATTTTAGCAAAATAAACTAACTACACTTATTAGTCAAAAACTCAAAGTATTATAATGATGAATTTAAAAGAAATAAGCAAAAAACTGATAAAGGGTGATTTTAGCAGCCTGCTTGGGTTTGCAAACGGCAATAAAAATGTACACCCTTCCGAAGTAGCAAAGATGCTGTATTCTGTTCCGGCAGATACTGCCTTAAAAGCTTTTCAATCTTTGCCAGCAAATACCCAGGGAAAAGTTTTCTCTTATGTAGATATTTTATTGCAAAAAGATATTGTAAAACATTCAACAAAACAAAAAGCTTCGCATATTTTAAATGAACTAAGTTCTGATGACCGCATTGCTTTTTATTCTTCCGTTAAAGGCGTTGAACGTTCCTCTTTTTTGGAATTATTAAACGAAAAAAACAAAGATGCTGTACATGATATTTTAGGCTATCCGGATAATAGTGTGGCAAGGCTCATCAATACTGAATTTGCAACAATTGATAGGGAAATTACTATTGCAGAAGCCATTGAGCATTTAAGAAAAAATCATAAAGATAATGAGACTGCTAACGTAATTTACGTGGTTGACAAGGATGGTAAGCTAATTGATGATATCCCGGTGAGAAGGTTTATATTAAATGACCCCTCAAAAAAGGTGGCAGATATTTTAGATGGGTATTGTGTAAGCCTTAAAATGACAGAAACTAAGGAAGCTGCTGTTGCAAAGTTTATGGAATACGACAGGGTGGTTTTGCCGGTTACCAATACTGACAATGTATTACTAGGCGTTTTAACAGTAGATGATGTGTTAGATGTAGCAGAACAAAAATATACTAAAGAAATTCAAAACTTTGGTGGTGTTGAAGGGTTGGATTACCCCTATGTAAAAACATCTTTTTTTGCACTCATAAAAAAAAGAGCTACCTGGTTGATTATACTTTTTGTAGGTGAAATGTTTACTGCTACCGCAATGGGATACTTCGATGCCGAAATTTCTAAAGCAGTGGTATTGGCATTATTTGTTCCATTAATAATTTCGAGCGGTGGTAATAGCGGCTCGCAGGCAGCCACATTAATTATCCGTGCCATGTCTTTAAAGGAACTAACTATTAAAGATTGGTGGTTTGTAATGAGGCGTGAAATTTTATCGGGCTTAACATTAGGTTTTATTTTAGGCACCATTGGTTTTATACGTATTGCAGTTTGGCAAAACCTTCATTTGTATAATTATGGCGAGCATTGGGCTTTATTGGCTACTACTATATTCCTTTCTTTAATCGGAATTGTAATGTGGGGCACACTCAGTGGTTCAATGATACCCATTGTTTTGAAAAAATTTAATATAGATCCTGCTACTTCATCTGCCCCGCTGGTAGCAACTTTGGTGGATGTTACCGGGTTAGTTATTTATTTTAGCATTGCAGCAATAATTTTAAAAGGAACGATTTTATAAATAAATTTTTTTTGAAACGAAAAAAAATTGATGGCCATTCACTTAACATACGCACAGCTTTTTACAGTACTGCTGGTTACTCTTTTGCCAGTAATTAAACATCAATTGAAAAATGGCCAATACAAAAAAATCAAATAGGCTAACCCGCTTTTGGAAATTGCTCGGCCCCGGATTGGTAACAGGAGCCAGTGATGATGACCCATCTGGCATTGCAACCTATTCACAAGCAGGCGCACAATATGGGCTCTCTACATTATGGACTGCACTGATAACGTTTCCGTTAATGGCTGCCATACAGGAAATGTGTGCAAGGATTGGTTTGGTTACTTCGCAAGGATTGACGGGCACACTAAAAACAAATTATTCAAAATCCGTTTTATATTTAATGGTGCTGTTTAGCTTTCCTGCAATTGTGATGAATATTGGTGCAGATATCGCTGGCATGGGAGCAGTAGGCAATCTCTTGTTTCCGCATATACATGCAATGTTTTTTAGTATTATTTTTACCACTGTTCTTTTAATAATCATTATTTTTTTACCGTATCAAAAAATAGCTGCTGTGCTAAAATATTTGTGTATGGTGCTGCTGGTTTATTTGATAATCCCTTTCCTTTACAAACAAGATTGGATTGTTATTTTGAAGGAGGCATTTATTCCAACAATTAAATTTAATAAGGATTTTATTAGCATACTTGTTGCCATTCTCGGTACAACTATTTCGCCTTACCTTTTTTTTTGGCAGGCTACAATGGAAGTAGAAGATAGAAAGAATAAAAATATTTTGGTGCTTAATAAAAAAATAATGCAAAACATGAAGCAAGATGTTGATTTCGGAATGTTGTTTTCTAACCTTGTAATGTTTTTTATCATCCTTACATCAGGCACGGTTTTATTTAATGGCGGCATACATCAAATTGATACTGTAGAACAAGCCGCACAGGCATTAAAACCGTTGGCGGGTAATTTTGCTTACCTACTTTTTGCCGTTGGCGTTATAGGGACAGGGCTGTTAGCCATCCCTGTTTTGAGCGGGTCTTTATCCTACATTATTTCTGAAACTTTTGGCTGGAAACAAGGGCTTGATAAAAAATTTCACGAAGCCAAAGCATTTTACATTGTTATAGCAATTTCATTGATACTCGGGCTATTGATGAATGAATTAAATATTTCACCGGTTAAAGCACTTATTTATTCGGCCATTTTATACGGATTAACAGCCCCTATTTTAATCGCAATTATTTTGCATATTGCTAATAATAAAAAAGTAATGGGGAAATATACTAATGGTAAACTTTCAAATGTACTGGGCTTTGTAACATTAATATTAATGACTGCTGCCGCTGTTGTTATGCTTTACTTACAATTTGCTACTTAAATATTGATGTGCGTAATAAATAAGGAACGGTAGCCGGTCGGCTTCATCCATTTCTTTTCATAATGAAAAAAATCGTATCCCCCTTCCGAAGGTTCAGCTGCTGGCCAATGCGTTTGTATTTTAATTAGTTTGAAACAAATTTGTTGCAATAGGCCTATATCATTTATCGGCTCTGCATCCGGCAATTTTAGGCTCAAGTATTTGCCGCGAGCTTCTTTAAGGTTCGCAGTTACATACTATACCCTTGCTCCTGGCTAACAATACGTACTGCAGCGCTTGTTCGGGACTTACACCCTAAAATTTATGAACATGCCTACCACACCAAAAAAGGCAATGATCTTTTAAAATCATTGCCTTTTTTTACTAAAGCTTTTATCGGATGATTAATAAACCAGCCATTTATTTGTACACTCTAATATAATCTACTTCCATTGTTCCGGTTGTAAATGCAGGGTCTACCGTTCCGCCAAAACCACCGCCCATGGCAAAATTTAAAATCAAAAAGAAATCATGGTTAAAGGGGATAGCACTGCTATTTGCTGTGGTATGAAATACTAGCCCATCAACAGATATTTTTATTACAGCGGGTGTCCACTCCAACGAATAAATATGAAAAGCCGTTGTGGCATCTGCAACCACAGTTGTTGATCCATCTGCACTTCCACCGAAATGACCGGGGTAATGCAGTGTGCCATAAATTGTATTTAAGGTTCTGCCCAAATGTTCCATAATATCAATTTCGCCGCAGCCTGGCCAAGGCGTTGTTGCAACATCGGCGCCTAACATCCATATTGCCGGCCAGGTTCCTGCCCCTGCCGAAAATTTCGCTTTTATTTCCACCTTGCCATAAGTAAATGCAAATTTATCTTTGGAAAGTAATCTTGCGGATGTATAGGCACTGCCATTGTAATTTTCTTTAAGCGCATTTATTTTTAATACACCTCCTTGTACGATTACATTTTCGGGCCGGCTGGTATAATATTCCAGTTCAGCATTACCCCAGCCATTGCCCCCTGTTCCAAGGTCATATCCCCATTTGGCAGGGTCCGGTGCCCCATCGGTATTAAACTCTTCGCTCCATACAAGTTTTGGTACAGCAGCGTTGGTAGTAACCGTTACCTGTGTGGTTGTTTTAGCGGTAAGGCCTGTACTGCTTGTAGCCGTTACTGTAACGGTATAAGTGTATGTACCTGCCAGTGTGTATTGGTAATTTAGACTTCCGGTTGTAGCGGTTTTTATATCACCGTTGCCAAATTCGTAGGCAAACGATATAGTATTTGTAGCTGATGCAGTAAATGCTACCGAACCTGAGCTATCGGTACTTACAGTAGCTGTAACTACCAAATTAGCAGGCGCCAAATTTGAGGATCCTGTACTTGAACCTTTGTTGCAACTTATCAACACAAAGAAACATACAATTAAAGAGAGGATTTTTTTTAAGTAAGTCATTGAGTAATTATTTAGTTTTTAAAATTTGATACCAGGCATTTCCATCACTGCCAATATTACGTAACTGAACATTGCTATCGGTAATAGATAATATTTCGTAAACAGATGCGCCGGTGGCAAAGTTAATGATACCATTGCCAGGCACAACAAATTGAATTCGGGTTGAGTTTGCTGCAGTAGAACCAGAGGTCGCATTCATAAATACAAGGGGTTTTAATCCGCCTGGCGAAATATCATAACAGGCGTCATTGCCTGATAATGCATAAAAAGCAGTGGCAGCCTTAATGATAAATGTCTGTCCCTTATTATCAACCATCATCAAAACATTGCCGTTGGCATCTTTACTAAAAGTTATTTCATCATCATACAAACAGGCATCTCTCGAATTTGGGCTTGCTGCATAATAATTGGGCGTGTACTGGTCGGCAGCTCCTACACCAACATGGCCCGGGCTTGCCTTATCCGTTACCCACGTTCTTGATGCATTATTAGTTAGCGATGTTACAATTGCATCAGGTATTTTAAAAGCTACAAAAATATTGATGGTTTTACTGATGGTAGAAATTACACCACCTGTACCAATTGCATTTACTGTTATTGTATAACTCGATGTACCGGGGTTAGAATAGTTATAACTTATATTACCGGATGGGATAACCTGTACATTACCATCTCCAAAATCTATTTTATAGGTAATGGCATTTGTAGCCACTGCACTAATTAAAACAGTTCCGGATCCGTTACCATTTGGATTATTTGTATCCATTCCGGCAACTACTGCAGTTAAAGCAAGGCCTGTGGGCGTTTTTAACGTACCAAACGTATAACTTTCTTTTTTACAGGCAGTAAAGGTTAACAGCACAGCAACCAAAATAACTGCTACTGATTTAATATTTTTTATCATTACTTAAGTATTTAATTTTTTATAAAAATTTTACATCATCCCAATAAAATATGGCACCATTTCCTGCAATATTAAAATCGAAAAATATGGAAGCCTTATCATAAATATAGCCTGCATTTATAGCCGCTGTACCAGGAGCCGGAGTACTAAAATCAAAGGTGATTGTTTCCCACTGATTAACGACTGTTGATTTTACATCGGTTTCAACGGAGTGGGTATTATCATTGTGGTCTTCAATTTTTAATTTTATGATCATACCCACAGCAGGTGAATATACCCTGACACTCATTTTTGTTTTGGTAGCCGATATAGGTATGCTATTGGCAAAGCCAAGCGGAGTGCCAATTGTGGTGCCTGCCCAAACCTGTGCACCTGCAGGTTTGGTAGTTTTGGTTACCTTATTGCCGCTATTTGCAGGGTCAACCGCTGCAACGGAAATATTATTGCCAAAATCAGTAAGTGTATAATCTACCGAGAGGTCATCGAATGTAACCGGTAAATTTATTTGAGACAAGGTAGCAGGGCCATTGGTAACAAATTTTAATTCATCTATATAATAAGTAGCCCCTGTACCTGTATTGCCGAAATCAAAAAATACAGTTGCCTTATCGTAAGAGTACCCTGCATTGTAAGCACTTGTATTTGCAGCCGGCTTATTAAAATCAAATACCAATGTTTCCCATTGGTTACCCACCGTAGTTTTTGTATCAGTCTCTATAGAATGAGTGCCTGCATTATGGTCTTCTATTTTTAATTTGATATCCAAACCTGCTGCAGGTGAATATATTCTTACACTCATTTTGGTGGAAGAAGCGGTAATTGGAATTTGAGTGGCAAAGCCCATACCTGTTCCTATTGTGGTACCTGCATAAAATACTGCACCGAGTGGCTTAATTGTTTTTAAAACATTATTGGCTGGATTGGTTGGGTCTGCCGCAACAGTTGATTGGTTACTGCCAAATGGTGATACTGTATAATCTACCGTAGCATCATCAAAAGTTACAGGTAAGTTTATTTGGGATAATGCTGCAGGGGCCATTTTTACATCGTCAAAATAATAAATGTCGCCTTTTCCGGGATTTCCAAAATCAAAAAATATAGTTGCTTTATCATAATTGTAAGCAGCATTTATTGGCGAGCCTGTAGATTGGTTCTTCAAATCAAAAACAACCGTTTCCCATTGATTGGCTACTGTAGTTTTAGTATCAGTTTCTACTGAATGGTTACCGTTGTTATGGTCCTCAATTTTTAATTTAATGTCAATGCCTATAGCAGGAGAATAAACCCTGACTGTCATTTTAGATGCTGTGCTTGAAATGGGTATCGCACCTGAGAAACCTGCTGCGGTTCCAATAGTTGTACCGGCATAAACTACTGCTCCTGCAGTTTTAATTGATTTCATTACGTTATTACTTCCGGCGACAGGGTCGGCGGTAACTACTGATTGGTTGCCTCCAAAATCTGTAACGGTGTAATCTGTTTTAGGATCATCAAAAGTTACCGGTAAATTAATTTGCGATAAAGATTTTGGCATCAGCATCACATCATCAAAATAAAATGTTTTGCCATTGCCGTCGTTTCCAAAATCAAAAAATACAGTTGCTTTATCAAAGGTGAAGCCCAGGTTTAAAGATGCTGTTCCTGCAGCCTGATTTTTAAAATCAAAAACCAATACTTCCCACTGGTTTACAAGGGTTGTTTTTGTATCTGTTTCTACGCTATGGGTTGCATCTTTATGGTCTTCTATTTTCAATTTGATATCCAAGCCTGCTGCGGGCGAATAAACTCTAACACTCATTCTGGTAGTATTGTTAGCAATAGCAATTGGATTAATAAAACCTGCCGGAGTTCCTATTGTTGTTCCCGCCCAGGATTGTGCGCCTGTGGGTTTAACAGCCTTCATAACATGGTTGCTGCTTACCGCAGGGTCAATTGAAAGTGTTGAAATGTTACCGCCAAAATCTGTCATGGTATAATCTACCTGTGCATCTTCAAAAGTAACAGGCATGTCTATTTGCTTGGCAACTTTCAAGGTATCTATAAAAGTTGTTGTAGCAGCACCACCACTTAATGCCACCACTTTAATAATATAAGTACCTGCTGCGGCGTAAGTATGGGCTACGGTTTGCCCTTGTAAAAATGATGTAAAAGATATTGGTGTTACTATATCTGAATCTCCATAATAAACTTTAAAAAAAGTTTGGTAAATAGCAGACGCCGTAACATTTACAGTTAAAATATTTGAGGTTATCACTACCTTAAGGTTTTCGGGAGCCCTGAAAGAAACGGTTAACGATTGAATTAGCTCTGTTGTTTTACCTGAGATATTGGTGCCGATTACCTTTACCTGGTATACACCTTCTGCATAAGTATGGTTTACATTTTTGCCGGCTAAAATCCTTACAGCGCTGGTTGTTGCATCACCAAAATAAATATCATAAGTAATAGCGCCTTCTCCATTTGGAGTAATGGTAACAAGCCCTGTATTATCCTGGGTAATATTAAATAGTACCGATAATTTATCTGCTTTACCTGCAGCAGCGGCAAAGGAAGTATCTGTAAAAGTATCTTTTTTACATGCTGTAATTAATAAGCATAGCAAGGTAAATCCAACTATATATTTTAATGCATTCATAATATTTAATTTTAAAAATGATATTAATATCCGGGGTTCTGAGTAATTCCGGAAATGTCTATTTCTGTTTGCGGAATGGGAAACAATTCGTGCTTGCCTGCTTTAAATGAAGCCCCTAAAACTGCCGCTGCTCTTCCGGTTCTTACAAGGTCAAAAAAGCGATCGCCTTCCATTGCTAGTTCAAGCCGTCTTTCTGCTAAAATCGCATCGTACAAAGCGCTACCAGTTACAGTTATAGTATGTGCGTTATCCCCAAAGGCACGGGCCCTTACCATATTTAAATATTGCAGTGCAATTGCATCATTAGGGACTGTATTTTTTTCACTTGCTTCTGCTGCCATTAATAGAACATCTGCGTAACGGATAATTCTTTGGTTGTTGTCATAGTTCAATTCTACCTGACCGGAAGTTTCTCCTTTTTTTGGTAAATATTTTTGATTGTACAAGCCAGTATTTTTGTAAGGCGCATCCTGATAAGTAATATTAAGCGCAGGGTTATTTGCTTTATAAGCTGCAATATCAAGTACGGTAATATTTTTTCGCTGGTCACCCGCCTCGTAGGCTGCTGCTAAGTTTTGCGTGGGTAAGTTGGTGCTCCATCCCGGTGCATAAGGCATGCCTTCCGTTCCGTTAAGCCCCCTTACGCCACATTGTTGTACTGCATAATTGCCTTGGCCCCTGGTAGCACCACCCCAATTATAATATGGTGATGCATTTGAGTATTGCACTTCAAAAACAGACTCATTGCCATTTGCTCCGCTGAATAAAAATATAGATCCAAAATTAGGGACCAGGCTATATAAATTGGAGTTGATAATATCCTGTAATACCGGCATGGCGGCATCATATTTATTTTGATACAGCAATACTTTACCCAATAAAGCCTTTGCTGCAAATTTGGTGATACGCCCTTTTTGCTGCTGCACTATCGGCAGCACTGCAATAGCGTTATTTAGGTCAAGCTCAATTTGTTTATACACCAATAATTTAGATGATCTTTTTAAGGTTTTAGAATCTGATAAGCTCAATCTTTTATCGGTAAATAATGGAACATCGCCAAACATTTTTACGAGGTTAAAATAATAGTAGGCCCGCAAAAAATATACTTCGCCATACATAGCATCTTTACCTGCAAAATCAATGGCAACGCCCTGAAGGTTTTTTGCTTTGTACTGCGTCATATAATTGGCACGGTTGATACCTTCGTAGGCAGATTGCCAAATATCTGTGAGTGTACTGTTAACTGCCGTTAACATAAAATCATCTATTTGTTGCAGCGATAAAACATCAGAGGCACTTTCGCCACCAGATACGGCATTATCTGAGGCGATATCACCAATCGGCACCACCTGGTTTAACCATTGAACCGGTGTGTAAACGCTAACCTCCATGGTACGGTAATCTGTTTCGGTTTGTAAATAATCCTGTGCAGTTGTTTTATAATCCAGATGGGGATTATAATCTACCCATTTTTTGCAAGAGCTTACATTAAAAGCAATACCTAAGCCTGCTGCAATTATTAAATACTTTTTCATATAATTTTTTTTATCTAAAATTTATAATTTGATATCAAGCCCAACTGTAAAAGTCCTTGGCTGCGGGTAGGCACCATAGTCTACCCCTGTATTTAAAATTCCACCTGCTATTTCAGGGTCGTAACCAGTGTATTTTGTAAACTTAAAAGCGTTTTTAACCTGCCCGTAAATACGCACCCTGTTAATGAATTTATTGGGTGTGGCAGTTAAGAAAGTATAGCCCAGTTGCAGGTTTTTAACTTTTATAAAAGATCCATCTTCTACATATCTGTCGGAAATTCTTGCATTATTATTAGGGTCTGTAAAAGAGTACCGGGGGGTTTTTGCATCATTGGTGGTGTTGGCTCCTGTCCATCTTGCCAATACATTTCTAAATTTATTGGTGTAGTTGGCATTTCTTTCATAAGCTCTGTAAATATCGTTTCCAATAGAGGCATATACAAAAGAACTGAAGTCGAAGTTTTTATAAGAGATATTCAAATTCCAGCCCATGGTAAATTTTGGAAACGGATCACCAATTTTAGTTTTGTCTTTGTCATTTATTACTCCGTCGCCATTTAGGTCAGCATAACGAATATCGCCGGCTTGTGCTCCCTGTTGCGTTGGTGCTTTTGCTATTTCGGAAGCAGATTGGAACAGCCCCATTGTTTTATACCCATAAAAATAACCTGGTGTCTGCCCTTTTTCAAAAACAGTTACCGATTGTGATTGGCCATTAAAATAGTATCCACCAAAAATTTTAGCGGTACCATCATCATTTGTTTTGGTAACTAAATTTTTTGATGTTGTAAAAGTTACGGCAGTACTTATTTTAAAATCTTTTCCGTAGCTATCATTATAGCCGAGGGTTGCATCATACCCCTTTGTAGAGGTAGAGCCAATATTCGCCGGTGGTATAGGAACTGTTCCAAGGTATAAAGATGCTGATGGTGTAAATAATAAGCCATCCACCTTTTTTTGGAAGTAATCAGCAGATAGAGAGAATTTATTTGTAAAGAAATTAAGATCAAATCCAACATTCATTTGCAACTGGCGCTCCCAGCGTAAATTATTATTTGCTGCAGATGAAACCGTTGAGCCCGGATAAAATACATTATCAAAGGTGTACCCATTACTGTTTGCAGTAGGGCCGTAACTTGGGCCACCAGTAGTTATAGAAACGTATTGAGGATTAATATTTTCGTTTCCTACTGAGCCATAGCTTCCCCTGACCTTAAAATTATTTATAAATTCAGAATGAAAAAACCGTTCTTTTGATACCACCCATCCAAGGGAACCTGATAAGAAATTTGCGAATTTATTATTGGTACCAAAGGCATAGGATGCATCTCTTCTTGCAGTAAAAGAAGCAAGGTAACGCTCCCCATAATCGTAATTGAAACGACTGAAATAAGATAAATTATTTCTGAAATACCTATAATACGATCCGCCTTGTGCATTTACATTTGTAGCAGTATTGGTACCTGTAGCTGCAGAAAAATCGGCAAAACTATAGGCGTTAAATGGTACATCCTGGCGAAATGCATCAGAACCGTGACCGGATATTTTAGCAATCGCCATACCAAATACTGTTTCAAAATGGTTATTCTGGCCAACATTAAAATTGTAATTGGCAAAGTTTTCGAAAGTGTAATTAAAATTACCGACTATGTCCTGGTTAACCTGGTTGTGCTTCCCTGTTACCGCCGATCCATCAGCATTCATTGAATTATCAACATTTAGCGGGCCATAAAATACTAACGGTGAAAAGGCTTTGGAATTACCATCATATTTGGTATAGCCAAAACGGGAAGTAAATTTTAAATTCTTAACCAAATCATACTGTAATTCGAATTTGCCATAAATTTTTAAACCCTGGTTTTCGTTATGCGTATTTTCTAATTTTGTAAGCGGGTTATATACTTCTGATAATAATAGATTACTAAAACCATAATTACCCGCAGTTTTTGGAACGGTATTGTTAATTGAAACGGTAGGGTCGAAGTTTAGCGCACTGCCCAATATACTGTTGAATGAATTTTCCTGGACACCTTTAGAATTTAGCAATACCGCTGAAGTATTAAAAAGGAATTTTAATTTAGGCGTTAATTCAAAATTTATATTGGCCGTAAAATTACCTCTGGAATAATTAGATTTATCAATACCACCAACAATGCCAGCCTGGTCTAAGTAAGCGGCAGATAAAAAGTATGTAACCTTTTCGCTGCCTCCGCGTGCAGAGATTGTGTGCGACTGAAGTGGTGCATTTTTAAACACCTGATCTTGCCAGTTGGTACCAACGCCCAATTTGCTAAGGTCTGTAAAAATTGTATTACCGCCGGAGGTAGTACTACCTTCATTTATCATAGCGCCATATTCGGTAGCATTTAAAACACCAATGGTGTTTATAACTTGCTGTATACCGTAATTACTACTAATATTTATTTCGGTTTTTTGATTTTTTCTGCCTGTTTTTGTAGTTACTACAATTACCCCGGGGCCCCCTTTTACACCATAAATTGCAGTAGTTGCCGCATCTTTTAAAATAGAGATGGATTCAATATCTGCAGCACTGATAGAATTAAAGTCTGTTAATGTTTGCGGTACGCCATCAATAATTACTGTTGGGTCGGTACCGGTAAATGAGGGGATGCCTCTTATTAAAACTGTAGGATTTGAGCCCGGCGAACCACCCTGAATTACAGTTACCCCGGAAGCCCTTCCCTGAATGGCATCTTCTGCCCTTACTGCATTTACCTTTTGGATATCTGCATTTTTTATGGTAGAAATTGCACCGGAAATCTTGGTGACTTTTTGAACCCCATATCCGATAACAACTACTTCATCCAATTTATTATCGACTTGTTCCAACAAAATTTCGATACTACCTGCCGCATTTACCTTATAGGTAGAAGTGGCAAAACCTACGGAACTAATTAAAAGAATGGACCCCTTGGGCGCTAAGATGGAAAAATTTCCGCCATTATCTGTCACGGTGGCAGATGAACTTCCCTTTACTGCAACCGTTGCATTTTCAATCGCGGTTTTAGAGGTAATTTTCAGCACTTTGCCGGAAACAGAAAAATTTTGAGCGAGCACTTGCTGAAGGAAACTTCCCAGAAAAATAGCAATGCACAATAACCTGAATTTTAATTTCATATCGCAATCGTTTTAGTTTTGAGTGGCAAATATTTAATACTTCAAAATTAAAACTACCTACTTCAATTTGCTATTATTACCACACCACATTACTACTTCACAATAGATAAATAGCTTATTTTCACTTTTTTATGCTACTTCATTTCTACTACATTGGTATCGGATTATAATTAAACACAAAAAATTAATACCTTCAATTACCTATTGAAGGTTATAAGAAATGAAAAAATTGCTGCTGTTTATTTTTTTGCCAATTACAGTTTTAAGCCAAAATACTATTGGTTTACCAGACGTATTTAATTATACCAAACAATTTTATAATGCAGGCTTACAGAACTGGCATATCAAGCAAGACAATAACGGAATAATTTACGTAGCAAATAATGAAGGGCTGCTGACTTACGATGGAAAGAGTTGGACTTTGCATGCCTTACCAAACAGATCAATCGTTCGGTCAGTAGCAATTGGGCCGGATAATAAAATTTATGTTGGTGGCCAGGATGAGATAGGCTTTTTTTCGCCATCTAAAAATGGTTCGCTTCAATATCACTCTCTACTGCAATTAATTCCATTAAAGGATAAAAATTTTGGTGATGTCTGGGACATTGTATCCATCAACAGAAATATATTTTTTCGATGTACCAATAAAATTTTTAAATTAACAAACGATATTTTTGAATCCTTTACCGCAAATTCTGAATGGTCATATTTAGGGCTTTGTAACGGAAAATTATATGCCCATGATTTTGAAACAGGTTTAATGATTTTTTCAGGCGAAACCTGGGCACCAATTGACAGCAACAATATTCTTGCTGTCAACGATCCCGTAACTTCAATAGTACCTTTACATAACGATAGTGCCATAATAGTTACGCTAACCCATGGCTTGTTTATTTTATCAAATCAACATTTAAGCCCGCTGCCATCTAAAAATAATGTTTTATTTAAAAACGACCGTATCTATGCAGCAGCTGCAATAAATAAAAATTTGCTGGCGTTGGCTACCACAAATAGTGGCGTTTATATTGTAGATGACAAGGCAAATATTATCCAAAGTTTTTCGAGGCAGGATGGATTACAAAATAATAATGTACTAAGCATTTTTCTCGACAGGCAAAGTAATTTATGGCTGGGGCTAGATAATGGGATTGATATGATAGCTTACAATAGCCCGATTAAACAAATTAATCCTCTTTTACAAACTGCTTCAGGATATGCCGCTATTATTTTTAAAAATCAACTATTGGTAGGTACTGCAAATGCTTTGTACAGTGTTCCACTGCAAACCATGGCAGACTTAAGTTTTAGCAAAGGAAACTTTACACCCGTAAATAATACAAAAGGCCAAATATGGAATTTAGCAGAGATTAATAACCAATTATTAATTGGTAAGCATGAAGGTGCCTTTATATTAAATGGCGGCGTTGCGCAACAAATATCAACCGTTCCGGGATTTTGGAATTTTGTACCACTTTCTGGCACTTTTCCGTGTGCAAATATTATTGCCGGAAATTACAAGGGTTTATCCGTGTTGGATTATACCAACAAACAATTTACAGCGTTTAAAAAAGTAGCTGGATTTAATGAATCCTCAAGGTATATTGCTATTGATAGAAACGAGCGTATTTGGGTGTCGCATCCATACCATGGGGTTTTTAAAATTTATAAAAATAATTCAGGCGAGTACGTAACAGAAATTTATACCAATAAAAATGGGCTGCCATCTAACCTTAATAACCAGGTATTTAAAATAAAAAATGAAGTTGTTATTGCTTCTGAAAAGGGAATCTATAAATACAATGAAGCAAAAGATAGTTTTGAAATTGCACCCGGTTATCAACAATTACTGGGCAATCAAAGTATCCGGTATTTAAAAGAAGATCCATTGGGAAACATCTGGTTTATTCATGAAAAAAATTTAGGCGTTATCAATTTTTCTGGAAAGGATACCTCCACTATTTATTTTCCAGAGCTTAATAATAAATTGCTAAGTGGCTTTGAATTTGTTTATCCTTATAATGAAAATAATATTTTTATAGGATCAGAAAAAGGTATTTTTCATTTAAATTTTGAGAAGTATAAAAAGGAAATGCCTGAACTATCTGTTCAAATAAGAATGGTAAGTATCATGGCCAAAAAGGATAGCCTTTTGTTTGGGGGTTATTTTAACGCCATAGATGAAAAACAAGTGCATAATAAAGATAATTTTCCTGTGTTGGATGATAATTTAAAAACAATACATTTTGAATTTTCGGCTGCACTTTATGGATACCAATCTAATTTACAATATAGTTATATGTTAAAAGGGCTTGATGATGGCTGGAGTGCATGGGGTAAAAAAACAGAGATGGAGTATACTAAATTAGCTGCTGGCACATATATTTTTAAAGTAAAAGTAAAAAATAATTTAGGTAAAGAATCTGCTGTAAATTCCTTCGAATTTAAAATTTTGCGCCCATGGTATACTTCTGGTTACGCCCTTATTTGTTACTTCTTTTTCTTTGTTTATGCATTATACTTATTTAGAAAATGGCAACGAAATAAATTTAAATCACAGCAGGTAAAGTACGAGGAAGAACAAAAACGACTTTCTTACATTCATGAATTAGAATTAAATAAAACAGCAAGTGAAATAGTTTCGCTTCGCAATAAAAACCTGGAAGATGAAGTAAATTTTAAAAATTCTGAATTGGCCTCCGCTGCAATGCACCTGGTAAAGAAGGGCGAATTGTTTACAAAAATCAAGGGGGAATTGAGTAAGGTTTTAAAAGGCTTAAATAATCTTGAATGGGAAGCTGATTTAAAGAAGATGATAAAATCGCTTAATGAAGATGATAATATGGATCAGGAATGGGATAAGTTTACCAAACATTTTGATACCGTACACAGTAATTTCCTTACAGCCATTAAGGACAAACATCCTTCCGTATCTCCTAACGACCTTAAGCTTTGTGCTTACCTGCGTATGAATTTATCTACCAAAGAAATTGCGGGATTAATGAATATTTCGGTTAGAGGGGTTGATATCAGCCGGTACCGCCTTAGAAAAAAATTAATGCTTGGTTCAGAAGAAAGTTTGTTTGATTATATGATCAGCATAAAAACTAAATCTGAGATGTAGAAACTATTTTATACCTGCATTATTGAGGTTTGGATTATTTTCTATACTGTCCGGTAGTTATTTTTAAGAAGTAGTTAAATGCATATCAGTTAAGGATTTCAGTGAATTTTATAATTTGACGACTTCAGTTGTAAGTGTTTTTTTACTACTCTGTTTAGTAATGAAGCAAGGCAAATTAATTTTCGCTGAATTATTGAAATAGTTTACTCCTATTACTTTAACCTTGTGTACGCTATAATGGGAATTTTGGTGTAAAAATTATTAAAATTTTATTTCTGCCGCATTATGATTGGTTTAGTTGGCATCTATCACATACGATGGTTTGACATCTCACGCTATGTGTCGAAGCTGCCATTTAATTGCCGTTTAAAACTGCAAAACAAAAAGTTTTGTGTCGTGGCAAATGGCGTTGTGTGGTCCTCTGTAATACATCGTATTTTGTTGAAGCCATTTTGAAGTTCTGTTGTTAATTTTTCTTCACTGTATTGTTTAATTTTAAGTCCGCTGCATTTATCTGGGCCACTGTCTGAAAATGTTCCAATTGTTAAAAAGCCTGAGACAAATTTTCTTGCTGTGTCCATATATTTTGCAATTTGTTCACCTGTTGTTAGAAAATGAAAAGTTGCACGGTCGTGCCAAATGTCAAAAATTGTATCAGGCTTAAATTTCATAATATCGCTAACAACCCATTTAATTTTTTCTGCTTTGTGACCTAACCTTTGTTTAGTTTTTAAAAGCGCCTCGGCTGAAATATCAAGTACCGTAATATTTTCATAGCCTTCATCAAGCAGGCAATCGACAAGCTTGCTATCGCCACCACCAATATCTATAATTTTTGCGGCCTTTGTCAACCCGAAAGAATGTATAAAATCCAACGAAGTTTTTGGAATTTCTTGTGTCCAGCTAACCTGGTTAGGGGCTTTATTTTTATAAATACTATCCCAATAATCTTGCGTTGCCTTATGCTGCTTCAATGCTTGTTGCTTTAATAATTAAAAATAAAACTGATAAATTCTTTATTGCTTAAATAAGCTCCCGGCGTTATCTCTATGATGGTTACCGCTTCTCCCGATGTGCGGGCCTTAACCCTAAAACTATTTGCTGCAATCTGCAAGCCCTCATAAATTTTATTAGAATGCTTACTATTGGCTCGAAGGGCATCTGCTGTAGGCTTTCGCATTATAGAGTTATAACGTGTAATTTTTAATTTATTACAAAAGTTTTCCGGTTGTGGCTTGCCTTGCATATGATATTACTTAGCTATACGCTATCAACCAGGTAAACAATTAAAAACACGCTGACTAAAAAAATGAAAGCTGTTAGTATTATAATCAACAAAGAAGAATGTTTATAAACCCCTTCGTTCAATTGCTTTTCTGTAAGCCTGTAGCGCAGGTAAGAAAAAATAGTAGTAATTGCGCCTACGGCTACCAAAACAATACCCATTATACCTGAATAACCTTTTGAATGAATTATATTGTCTTTGCCCAGTATTAATGAAACCTGTTTTACAAATAAAGAAAACTTGACTACTACAAAACCGAATGCCATAATGCCTACACTGGTGCGTACCCATGCAAGAAAGGTGCGTTCATTGGCAAGATGGTCGCTTGCATTTCCCTGTTTTTTAATATCATCCATTTTAATATAATTAATTGCCAGTAAATTACTTCAAATTAAGGATGCTGCATAGCCCCGCCCTGGTAATGCCGTAAAATAATTTCATCTTTGCCGGATGGTATACTAAGAATAAAAGGGCCAAGTTCATCTATGTTTATCTTTCTTTCCCTGATTGTGTTGAGGCTCTTAGCCAGCAGGGCGCCCTTCTTTTGTAACGCCACACAGAGTATCGCAGAGGTTCAAGTTTTTAAATATTTTAGCCCCTTCCGTAAATGCAACCTGCTCAGTGTGCAGCTTGGTTATAACCTTAAACAGACTAACCCATTATTAATAATGTGGATAATTCCTTAATTTTTTGCTATCCGATTGATTGAGGATGTACAATGCATTGTAAACCGATAATGAGGCAATTAAACAAGTGGCGGCAGCGCCTCCGTTTGTTTGGGCGATGGGTTATTGATGCAACAAAACAAATTGCCAATGTGGCAATTATTTTGATTTTTTTTCGCTTTATTTTAAATGAATAATTTAGTTAAATTCATTGACAGCTTTGCCAAGGTCTAGTACTTTAACAGTATGGCCAATTAAAGATTGTAACAACGAGCTTGCTGCTGCGCTCCTGTAACCGCCTGCACAATGTACCACTACCGGTTTATCTTTTGGAATTTCATTGCTCCGTTCTTTTAGCTCGCTTAATGGTATAGAAATGGTTTGGGAAAATATTTTTTTCTCTTTCACTTCTTCCCGGTCCCGCACATCTAAAATGGTATAATTTTCTAGGTGCGCTTTAAATTTTCCTACATCTATCAACGCTTCTTTTATTGCCCCCGTTTTTAAAACAATGGCTTCTAGTATATTTACCTCATAGCCTATAGCTGCCGTCCTTTCAATCATCCGTTTCAGCACTCTTTCATCTGAGGCAACTAAATAAAATAATTCTGTTGGCTGTATAAGGGTGCCCAACCAGGTTTCGAATTTAGCCCCTTCCATTAAATTTATTGATGTAGGAAGATGCCCATTTTTAAAGTCTTGTTCATCCCGTGTGTCTATTATCCAATGCTCTTTTTTAAGATGGCGCATATCATTATCTTCAGAAAAAGTATTTATTTTAATAGCCGCAATAGTCTCTTTAAAAGACGGAGCGCCTTTTCTATTTAATTCTACATCGTATAAAAAATAGGCTGGCACAAAAGGCTGCCCACTTAATAATTCCTGAACAAATCCATCCTCCGATTGTGCCTGCAACGACCAGTTTGTTTTTCTTTCTTCGCCAATAGTACTACTGCTGGCATCGCTTAAAGATTTGCCACAAAGCGTGCCCGCCCCATGTGCAGGATATAAGATGGTATCATCTTGCAGTACCAGTAATTTGTGCCTTAATGAATGGTACATTTGTTTCGCCAATTCAATGCGGGAAGTTTTTATATCTTCCTTTTCTTCCCTTAAGTCGGGCCTGCCACAATCGCCTATAAAAAGTGTGTCACCGGTAAATACTGCTTTCTGTTTTTTATCCTGTTCCAGCAAAATACAAATGCTATCGGGTGAATGGCCTGGCGTATTGATGGCGGTTAATTTTATCTTGCCAAACTCAATATATTTGCCCTCATCAAAAGATTGGTGAGGGTACAGGGCATTAACCAGCTTGCTTGTATAAATGGTTGCACCGGTAATATTATGCAACTCCAGATGGCTGCTTACAAAATCTGCATGCGGGTGCGTTTCAATAATACCGATTATTTGTGCCTGGTTATCATCTGCAAAATCAAGGTATTGCTGGGGATTGCGGGATGGATCTATAAGCACCACCTGCTTTTCACAATCGCTTAATATGGCGTAACTATACTGCGCCAGGTTCTTATCTTCAAATTGTTTTATCTGCATATTACTGATTGAGGTTGCCCGATATTTATTTTTTTACCGGCGAATAAAATTGTAATGTCTGTTTTTTAAAAAATGATTTAAAAAGTTTTGCTCATACGTTTCAATAATTTAATGCGGCAATTTTTCTTTTAATAAACCATAAAACCATGTCCCTGCAATAGCACTTGTTAAAGCAACTACCATTACCAATGCACCAGTACCTATTTGTGCAAAAATGGGGCCTGGGCAAGCACCGGTCAATGCCCATCCAAAGCCAAACAATAAGCCACCATACACTTGGCCTTTATTAAAGTTTTTACTTGGTATCGTTATCGCTTCACCGTTAATCGTTTTAATATTGAACCGTTTGATGAGCCAGACAGAAATTATTCCGGTAACAACGGCACTTCCTATAACGCCATACATGTGAAAACTTTGCAGCCTGAACATTTCCTGGATACGGAACCAGGAAATCACTTCTGACTTAACCAATAATATCCCAAAGGGTAATCCCGCATAAAGAAACCGAAGATTGTAAATAAGTGGATGCTTTTTATTCGTTGCCTTGTAGCCCGCGTCTAAAGAACTTACTTCAAAATCTGTATTTGGCGTTGTACGCCCCGTTAATTGTGGCATATTACTTTTATAATTTCATGATGATTGGCAAAACAATATTTGCCATAAAAAAACCGCCCGCCATAAAACAAATGGTAGCAATAAGCGAAGGCAACTGTAAATTAGATAAGCCCATTATAGCATGCCCACTAGTGCACCCTCCGGCATA
>JANXVN010000185.1 GCA_025351645.1 Ferruginibacter sp. | reverse complement strand
ATGAATTGCCCCGGGCTTAAGCCCGGGGCAATTCATAATTCATTTGGGCTTTGCGCTAACTAAAAGCTACCCGAATTGAGGAGGTGTTGAATATAGATATAATGTGGAAGAGTGCGACGCCACCGCAGTTCCACATAGCTGCTGTATTGGCCGGGATAAAAAATGTATTTACTAAAACTAATTTACAACAAAGCCCCGTTTGGGACACGATTTTATTTTTCAACTTTGTAACAAAAAACTTGTTATCGTTGCACATGCTGATAACACTTACCATAATAAGGTATCCAAAAAAAAATATTGCGTTTGCTTTATTAGCCATGGCAATGCACCGGTTACCGCTTTGGCTCAATAAAAATATATCTTTTTATAAATTATTGGGCTGTGGCAAAAATGGCACTTTCGATAAAAACCCCGATTGGCAACAGTGGGGAATTTTATCTGTACAGCCTTTAGTAACCAATCTCGAAACGTTTACTGCGGCTGAAGTTATCAGTCAACTATATGGATTGTTTATAAATAAATGGTTAAGCTTTTTTAATTGCGAAACCTGGACGATTTTTTTAGAACCTATTGAAGGCCATGGAAAATGGGATGGGAAAAACCCATTTGGCGATATTGCAAAAAAAGCGAGTTATGATGGCATGGTTGCCACACTAACCCGGGCGACTATACGCCTGACTAAACTAAAAGCTTTTTGGCAAAATGTACCAACGGTTGCTAATGAAATGGCTACTGCAAATGGGTTTATTGCATCTTTTGGTATTGGGGAAACGCCCTACATAAAACAAGCTACTTTTAGCATTTGGCAAAGTAAAGAAGCCATGAAAGATTTTGCTTACAAGATGCACGAGCACAAAGAAATAATTCAAAAAACGCGAAAAGGAAATTGGTATAGCGAAGATATGTTTGTACGTTTTAAGCCACTAAAAACTTTTGGCACTATTAAAGGCAGCAACCCTTTGGCAGGAAAGTTATAGATTTGTTGCTCACACCCCCGCAGGGCTGATTATCAGTTTACCAAACGATGCTTTTTTTGCTAGTATACTTTTTGGCTGCGGCAATAATTTTTTTTATGAAAAATATTAAGTTGATAGAAGTTGCCAGCGAAATAGGCGCAGGCACCCGTGGCGCTAGCCTGGGTATTGATGCCATTAAGATTGCTGCTCTGGATTTTATGAGCAATTTTTTTATACATTTTCCATCTGAAAAAATTGATGTCGAAAATAATTTATTGTTTGAACCTATTCAATCGCCTTATGCCAAGCGCATACAAGGCGTTGTAAATATCTACGAAAAATTAAGCGAAGCCGTAAGCGAATCTATTAAAGGCAATTTTTTTCCGGTAGTGCTAAGCGGCGACCATAGCAGTGCCGGCGGTACTATTACGGGCATTAAAATTGCCAAGCCAAAAAGTAAATTAGGCGTTATTTGGATTGATGCACATGCGGATTTACACACGCCTTACACCACGCCAACAGGCAATATGCACGGCATGCCACTAGCCATCGCTATTGCAGAAGACAATGTTGAATGCAAGATCCACAAGCTGGATGACAAGACGGATAAACTGTGGAAACAATTAAAAACCATGGGCGGCATTTCACCAAAAGTTTTACCGGAAGACATCGTTTTTATTTCCCTCCGGGATTTTGAACAAGAAGAAAAAGCACTGATAGAAAAGCATGGCATTAAGGTAATAACCACGGGCGAAGTAAGGCGTAATGGGGCGGAAAGTGTTAGCCGTAAAGTGTTGCGTTACCTAAGCGGCTGTACAGATATATATGTAAGCTTTGATGTTGACAGCCTGGATTCTTCCATAAGCCGCGGAACAGGCACGCCTGTAAGCAATGGGCTAAAAGAAAGAGAGGCGGAAGATTTGATAAGCAAGTTTATGCAGAACCGCAAAATTTGCTGTTTTGAAATTACCGAGGTAAACCCTACGCTAGACAAAGAAAACCTAATGGCAGAAATTGCATTTAATATTTTACAGCGAAGCGTAAATGTGCTGATGATGAACTAAGTCTTTTGAGTTATCAGTTAGGAGTTATGGTTTTTAAGTTATGAGTGATAAGTGATGAGTTTAAATTTGCTACTGTGTAATTAATAACTTGCTTTTAAAATTGATAGGTGAAAAGGTGTAATTAAAATGGGGATTTGTGGGTTTCATTTTTTACATTTCCAAAATTATTTATCTGCATATTTGAATACTAAACGATCCTAAAAAACTTATCACTCATAACTTTAAACAACGTTTCTTTCTTTTAGTACACCAATAACATCTTGTAAGCTAAAACCCTTTGCCTGCAACAGTATCATGTAATGAAACATCAGGTCTGCCGCTTCGCCTTTGAAGAGATCATCGTTGTTATCTTTTGCTTCTATCACAATTTCCACGGCTTCTTCACCTACTTTTTGGGCAATCTTATTAATACCTTTTTTAAATAGGGAAGATGTATAAGAGGCTTCGCTTGGGTTGTTTTTTCTGTCAGCAATAATTTTTTCCAGCTTGAATAAAAAGTCATTGGCTTCATTTTTTTCGTTAAAGCAGGTATCTGCACCTGTATGGCAAACTGGCCCTACCGGATTTACTTTTATTAACAGCGTATCATTGTCGCAATCTGCTGTGATGGATTTTAATAATAAAAAGTTGCCGCTCTCCTCCCCTTTGGTCCACAGCCTATTTTTGCTTCGGCTATAAAAAGTTACCTTTTTTATTTCTTTTGTTTTGGAAAGCGCTTCTTCATTCATAAAGCCAAGCATCAAAACTTTACCCGTTATTTCATCCTGGATAATTGCCGGTACCAGCCCATCTGTATATTTCGCAAAATCAATTGTCATCGTTTTAATTTAGT
>JANXVN010000170.1 GCA_025351645.1 Ferruginibacter sp. | reverse complement strand
CCTAAGCGTGCTGCCTGCATGGATGGGCGTACATTAAAGCCAATAATGATAGCATCTGAAGCATTTGCTAATGTAACATCACTTTCTGTAATGGCACCAACTGCTTTATGGATAACTTTTATTACTATTTCTTCTGTACTTAATTTTTGTAATGAATCGCTTAATGCTTCTACAGAACCATCTACATCGCCCTTGATAATAACATTTAATTCTTTAAAGCTGCCTAATGCCAAACGACGGCCAATTTCATCCAGCGTTATATGTTTCTTGGCCCTGATGCCTTGTTCTCTTAATATCTGTCCGCGTTGGTAGGCCTTTTCTCTTGCATCGCTTTCATTAGCATAAACTTTAAATGTTTCACCCGCTTGTGGGGCACCATTTAAGCCCAATATTAATACAGGTGTAGATGGAGGCGCCAATTCGCTACGTTGGTTACGTTCATTGTACATTGCTTTTATCTTACCAAAGTTTTGGCCAGATACAATCATATCGCCTGGCTTGAGTGTACCATTTTGTACTAATATTGTTGCTACATAACCACGGCCTTTATCAAGCGAAGCTTCAATTACAGTACCATTTGCTACCTTTTTTGGATTGGCCATCAGTTCCAGTACGTCTGCTTCCAATAATATCTTTTCCATCAATAAATCGATGTTCAATCCCTGCTTAGCACTTATTTCCTGGCTTTGGTATTTACCGCCCCAGCTTTCTACCAAAATATTCATGGCAGCTAATTGTTCCTTTATTTTTTCTGGGTTAGCACCGTCCCTATCAATTTTATTGATAGCAAATATCATTGGTACGTTTGCTGCCTGTGCATGCGATATTGCTTCTTTAGTTTGAGGCATTACTGCATCATCCGCCGCAATTACAATCACTGCAATATCCGTAACTTTTGCACCACGTGCCCTCATAGCTGTAAAGGCTTCATGGCCGGGCGTATCAAGGAAAGTTATTGCCCTGCCGTCTTTTAACTTAACTTCATATGCACCTATATGCTGGGTTATACCACCCGCTTCACCGGCAATTACATTTGTATTGCGGATATGATCCAGCAAAGATGTTTTACCATGATCCACATGACCCATTATAGTTACAATCGGCGCCCTTGGCTTAAGGTCTTCAATATTTTCTTCTTCCTCATCTTCTTCCATTTCGGCAGCATCTTCTACGCCGATAAATTCTACTTCATAATTAAATTCGCTAACAACTAATTCAATTACATCTGCTTCCAAGCGCTGGTTGATAGAAACCATTATGCCCAGGTTCATACATTTGCTAATAATATCAGCAAAACTTACATCCATCAAGCCTGCCAACTCACTTACCGAAATAAATTCAGTTACCTGAAGCTTGTTACTTGTGCCACCTTCAGCTCCTCTTAGTGTTGCCAGTTCGTCCCTTTTGGCTTTCCGGTACTTTGCCTTAAGGCTTTTTCCACGCCCGCCGCCGCCAGATAATTTGGCTTGGGTTTCTTTAATTTTATCTTGTATTTCTTTAGCGTCTATTTCCCTATCGGCTGCACGTGCTGCTGGCGCAGCGGTACGGTTATTATTAAACCTATTGCCACCGCTTGCTGGCGCATTGCCACCTGGCCTGCTAAAACCGCCTGGTGTATTGCCCGCTGGCCTATTTACACCAGATGAACCCCCTGGCCTGCTTCCTGCAGGAGGTGCGCCAGTGTTTGGCCTATTGTTATTACTTCGGTTTTGATCGTTAATAGCTGGCCTTGGTGCATTGCCGCTGCTATTATTTCCTTGCCCTGGTTGAAAATGTGGTGGTGCTCCAGGTTTTCTTTCAATAATAATGCGTTTGCGCTTGCGCTTGTCATCATCACGTTTAGGCCGTGTATCATTATCTACAGGCAACTCGATTTTGCCTAAAATTTTAGGCCCCTCTAATTTATCTGCTTTTATATTTTCAATGATGGCAGGTGCATTTACAATTGCAACTGGTTCATCAATTTTTACGGGTATTACAGGCGCTATCGGTGCAATAAATGCAACTGGTGATACGGCTGGTTTTTCTATTACTGTTGGTATTGTATTAATTTTTGGTGGTGCTTCTACTAATTTCTCTTCAACTTTTTTAGTAGATTTTTTAGGCCTTGTTGAAGAATCAATTGCGTCCAGGTCAATTTTCGAAACTACTCTTGGCGCTTCCAGTTCTGGTGCACCAATCCTTGTAAGTACCACGGGTGGAGCTTCTTCAAAAGTTGGTATTACTGCGGATGCAGGTATTTCTGGCACTGGTGCCAGAGGCGCAGGTATTTCTGGCACTGGTGGAATTGGTGCCAGTGGCTCTTCGGGTACTTTTAAAGGTACTGCTGCTGGCTTTTCAACTGGTGCGGGTGGGGCCACGGGTACTGGCACCTCCACTTGTTTTTCTGCTGCAGGTTTTACTTCCGCAGTTTTTTCAACTGGTGGAATTGGTGCTATGTATGGTGCATCTTTCCTTTTAAAAGAAAGGTCTTCTTCGTCTCTTTTCCTTTTAGGTTCAGTAACGCCGGCACCTTTAGATAATTCAATCTTTTGTGCCTTTTCCTTAGCTACTTTATCTTGTTGAAATTCAGACTGCAGCACACGGTACATCTGTTCCGTGAGTTTTACTGTTGGATTTAAGTCATTTCTACTAAATCCTTTAGATTCAAGAAATTCAACTAAGGTTTCTTTGCCTATATTAAATTCTTTGGCCGCAGCCATTAATCTTGGTGTATTTGTTACTACTTCTGACATTCGTGTTTTTATGTGCCTATAACTTTTAATGCATAGGCGTAAGTTTTCTTTTTAAGTTAGTATTTATTTTCATCACATTACTCTTTCTCAAATTCTTCTTTTAATATCCTCATTACATCGGCAATAGTTTCTTTTTCGAGGTCTGTCCTACGCTCTAATTCTTCGGCAGTTAAATCAAGTACTGAGCGAGCGGTATCGCAACCAACTTTTTTTAGTGCTTCAATTACCCACGGTTCAATTTCATCGCTAAATTCTTGCAGGTCAATATCAAATTCGTCTACTTCACCTTCATTATCACGGAAAACATCTATCTCATAACCCGTCAATTCGCAAGCCAATTTTATGTTTACGCCACGTCGTCCGATTGCTAATGAAACCTGGTCAGGCTTTAAGAACACGGTGGCATGCTTTTTTTCTTCATTAATATCGATGCTGGTAATTTTGGCCGGCGTTAACGACCGTTGGATCAATAACTGAATATTGCTGGTCCAGTTAATAACATCAATATTTTCATTTTTTAATTCCCTAACAATTCCATGAATACGGCTTCCCTTCATACCTACGCACGCACCAACCGGGTCAATCCTGTCATCAAAACTTTCAACGGCTATTTTCGCCCTTTCGCCCGGATCCCTAACAATCTTCTTCACAACAATCAATCCATCAAATATTTCCGGCACTTCTATTTCTAATAATTTTTCCAAAAAAGTAGAACTTGTCCTTGAAACTACTATAATTGCCTGGCTATTTTTTAATTCAACCTTCTTAACTACGCCTCTTACATTTTCACCTTTCTTAAAATAATCAGATGGTATTTGTTCAGATTTTGGTAAGATCATTTCGTTGCCTTCTTCATCCAGCAGTAAAACTTCTTTTTTCCAAACCTGGTAAACTTCGCCACTTACGATATCGCCAACACGGTCTTCGTATTTTTTTATCAGCAAATTTTTCTTCAGGTCATTTATACGGCTCGCCAATGTTTGTTTGCCTGCCAAAATTGCCCTACGCCCAAATTCTTTTTGAATATCTACTTCTTCATATAACTCTTCACCAACCGCATAATCCGGCTCTATTTTAATAGCGTCGCTATATTCAATTTCAGTTAAGGTGTTATAAATATCGCCATCGTCAACAATCGTACGCCTGCGAAAAATTTCCAAATCACCTTTCTGGTCATTTACAATTACGTCAAACTGGTCGTCGCTGCCGTACTTTTTACGGATCAATGTTTTAAAAACATCCTCCATTACTTTCATCAACGTTGGACGATCAATGTTTTCAGCCTCTTTAAATTCCTGAAAGGAATCGATTAAATTAATACGTGCCATAAACTTATCAACCTCACTTTTACATCACTATCTTCGGCGATGTTTGTTAAATAATTAAAATACTATTAAAACTATTGTCTGCTTTATCTCACTAAACGGGATCTCTTTCATTATAGTTACGGCTTTTTTATTTTTGCCTTCTACATATTCTATTTTTATAGCTATATCAGTAACTTCGAGCAGCTTGCCTTCTATTTTCGTATCATCAAGAGAAGTTACTTCTATATTTCTGCCGATATTTTTTTTGTACTGGCGAACAAGTTTTAAAGGCTCATCAATACCAGGACTAGATACTTCTAAAGAAAAATTACCATCTGGGTACCAGCCTTCTTCTTCTATAATACGGTACATGGCACGATTTATTTTTACACATTTATCAATATTTAAACCGCTATCCGCATCTATAAAAACTTTGATATTATTTGTTGGCTTAATGGTTACAGAAACCAAAAAAATATCTGCTGTTTCTAGTAGCAGCCTTGCTATTAATGCTTCTATTGCCTGTGTGCCTGTGCTTGTATCTTGACTCATAATAAAAGAAGAAGGGAACGATTCCGTTCCCTGCATTGTGTCTATTTCTGATGCAAATATAGTATTATTATCTTTACTAACAAAATAGTAACATTACCTCTTTATTATGATTTTAAAATAATTATCAAAATTTAACAGGTTTATTTTTATTTGGTTTATACCTTTACAGGATGAATATTTTCAGGTTAGCGTTTGAGCTATTTATTTTATATCTTTTATATAAATTAGTTTTTGAATTAATTATACCTGTGGCAAAAACCACCAAACAGGTTAAAAAGCAGTTTGGTGACATGAGTGCGCAGATGCAGGAAAAAATGAACCAGCAGCAGCAAAACACTACTTATAACGCTACTAAGCCTGCTGAAAAACCTACAGTAAAAAGTGATGATTATATTGACTTTGAGGAAGTTAAATAATTTAAAGCCTATCAAAATTTATGTTTTCAATTTTTTGATGTGGTAATAAATGATACACTTGCAACCCTGCTTCTTTTGCACCTTCTATATTATTGATAGAATCATCTATAAATAATGTTTCTTCCGCATTAATTTTAGCATCTTCCAATACAAATTTATAAGTTATAGGATAGGGCTTTCTTTGAAATATTTCGTGAGAATAATAAGCTTTTATAAAATAATAATCAAGGCTTTGCTGCTTTGTTTCTTGCTGAAGCAATTTTATAAATGCGGCATGATGGATGCTATTTGTATTACTTAATAAATAAACATCGTACTTTTCCTTTAAACCATCCAGGTATTGCAGGCTATCTATCCTAAAATCTAGTAGCATTTCGTTCCACGCAGTTTGGATTTGTTGTACACTAGTACCTGCTTCGCAATACTGCTGCATAGTTGTATAAAAATCTTCTTCAGAAATTATACCTGTTTCTAATGACTCAAATAAATGATTAGCACCAAACTGGGAATAAAGCTCATCAAAGTGTTTTACTCCTAACGCTTTAAAAGCATTGGCTGTTTTATTATAGTCGATATTTAGCAGTACGCCGCCCAGGTCGAACATCAAATTTTTTATTTTTGCCATTTTCTTATTTTAGTTTCAAAATTATCTTTTTTTAATTACTTTTGCACTCCGTTATATAAAAATAACAGGGCCTATAGCTCAGTTGGTTAGAGCACCTGACTCATAATCAGGTGGTCCCTGGTTCGAGTCCAGGTGGGCCCACAAATTAAAGATTAGCCCCGCAAAAACGGGGCAATTTTTTTATCATTCATTTAACCTTTCATTAACCCTACAGGCTATTACATTTGCCACTTAAGATTAAATTATGAAGAAAATTGCATTTATAATAATTGCACTTATTTCCTTTTCTGCTGCATCTGCACAATTAAAACAAAAAAAAGATTGGAGCAAGGTAAACATTGAACAAGCTGGCGACCATTTAATGCTGCAATTGAGCAGCGACCATTGGAGCGGCGCTACAGATAGTATTAATAGTAAAATAAAAGCCTTATCCCGCGGCTTTAATGTTTATATAATGATCAATAAGCCTTTTAAGACAGACCCAAGGTGGAGCGTGGCATTCGGGTTAGGCGTAAGCACAAGTGGCATGTATTTCAAAAAAACTAAAATTGATGTAAATGCTACCAGCGCCTCGATGCCTTTTACTAATTTAGATTCTTCTAATTATTATAAAAAATTCAAGCTTGCTACTTCATACTTAGAAGTGCCAATTGAATTAAGGTATACTTTTGACCCTACCGATGAAGCTAAAAGCTGGAAAGCTGCCATTGGTATTAAGATTGGCACCATGCTAAATGTACATACAAAAGCTAAGACGCTTTTAAGCAAAACCGGTGGAACGCTTAGCAATTCAACTGAAAAAGAAGCCAACAAACAATATTTTAATACTACCCGTTTAATGGGTACTGCAAGGGTTGGTATAGGACATTGGTCGCTGTTTGGTAATTATTCTATAACTACACTTTTAAAAGATGCTGCAGGCCCTTCTATTAGGCCGTTTCAGATTGGCATTACTTTAAGCGGACTTTAAAAAAATATACTTTAACAAAATACTTTCCAATACCGGCTAATGTGCCGGTATTTTTATTTACAATGGCTTAACTTTGCGGCTTATAAAAATTATGAGCGACGAAATTAAACACGAATGTGGCCTGGCTTTCATTCGCCTTCGCAAGCCTTTCAGTTACTACCAGCAAAAATATGGTTCTGTATTATACGGCCTAAATAAGCTGTACCTCCTGATGGAAAAGCAACACAACCGCGGTCAGGATGGCGCCGGCATTGCTACCGTCAAATTGAATGTCGAACCTGGATATCCTTTTTTGCATCGCATACGCAGTTGCGCAAACCAACCTATTGCCGACCTTTTTTTACAAATAGGCAAAGAGATTGAAGAGATAGAAAAATATCAGCCGGATATTAAGAACCATCCGGGTTTAATGAAGGGCAATGTGGACCACTTAGGCGAATTGTTGCTTGGCCATTTACGCTACGGTACCCAAGGCAAAAATAATGTGGAATTCTGCCATCCATTTATAAAACGAGATACTATACCTGCAAGGAACCTGGCGCTCGCCGGAAATTTTAACCTTGTAAATACAGAAGAGCTTTTTGGGCTTATCAATTTAGAGCCTGGCGTGTTTCAAAAGCAAAGCGACCTTGCTGCAATGATGGAAGTGCTCCATCATTTTTTAGTAAAGGCAGATGAAGCTTTTCCCGGACAACTGGATATTGCTAAAGTGCTTAAAAAAGCTGTTCCGCTTTTTGATGGCGGATTTAATTTTTGTGGCCTTACTGGTAATGGTAAAGCATTTGTAATGAGGGACCCACATGGCATACGCCCATCTTACTATTATATAAATGACGATGTAATCGTTGCTGCCAGCGAACGAGCCGCTATAAGGACTGCCTTTAATGTAGGTGAAAATGAAGTACAAGAATTAATGCCTGGATGTGCTTTAATTGTAGATGAAAATGGCAATTATGTAATTGAACAAATTGTTGAGGCAAAAGAAAGAAGGGCTTGTAGTTTTGAACGTATTTATTTTAGCCGCGGAAGTGATGAAAAAATTTATAAAGAAAGAAAAGCGCTTGGCAGGTTTTTAAGCGAGCCTGTGCTAAAAGCCGTTGATTACGATTTGAAGAATACCATTTTTTCTTTTATACCCAATACTGCAGAAACAGCTTTTTACGGGCTAATTAAAGGCGCAGATGAATACCTTAAAAAAATAAAGATTGAAAGGATATTAAGCTGGGGCAACAATTTTGATGAAGAGAAATTATCTGAAATGATTAACCGTAAAGTACGGTTTGAAAAAATTGCCATTAAAGATGTGAAGCTTCGCACATTTATTACCGAAGATAGCAGCCGCAACGAAATGGTGCAGCATGTATATGATATTACTTACGGCACAGTGCGCAAAGGGATAGACACTTTGGTAGTTATTGATGATTCTATTGTTAGGGGCACTACGTTAAGGGAAAGCATTATCCGCATGTTGGCCAGGTTACAGCCTAAAAAAATAATTGTAGTTTCTTCAGCACCACAAATACGCTACCCTGATTGTTATGGGATAGACATGAGCAAGCTTGGCGATTTTATTGCTTTTAAAGCAGTAATAGAATTATTGCATGAAACAAACCAGGATGGCCTGTTAGATGAATTGCTGTTAAAATGCAAAGAGTTGCAACGTAATAGCCAGCTGCACAGTGAAAATATTGTGCGCCAGGTATACAAACAATTTACTTTAGAAGAAATATCTAATAAAATAGCGCAGCTTATTACGCCGAAAGATATAACCATACCTGTAGAAGTTATCTATCAAACTATAGAAACTTTGCATTTAGCATGCCCAACAAATACCGGCGATTGGTATTTTACAGGCAATTATCCAACCCCAGGTGGCAACCGCGTTTGCAATAAAGCTTTCATGAATTATATGGAAGGCAAAAATGTAAGAGGTTATTAGAGGAAGCTGTGGTAAAAGTTTTACATGCTAAAATCAATGCCGTTAAGTTAAGACCTTTCCTCTCCTTTGGAGAGGGTTAGGTAAAGACAAACATATAGATCCTTAACTTAACCCACATTGCAGCCCCCATACCCTCAAATGTTAAATTTTCCCCCATAAACTGTTAAAATAGGCACTTTTAGGCATTTTTATTTTTGTAACTACTTGATATTCAATAGGTCATTTTTCAAAAAGCCATTGTAGACCCCGTCGATCCTGGCTTTTATTGGTTGAAGTAACAATAGCTTTGGGCATGTTTCTGAAGGTTATTTACAAGACGATAAAAACTACCGGTGAGCGAAAAATGCACTATCGCTTATGTGAGAGCTATCGTATTAATGATACCGTCCGCCATCAAACTATTCTGCACCTGGGCACGCTGGAAGAGTTACCTGAAACAGATCAAAAAAAAGCACTTGCCCTGCGGATCGACGAATTGGTGAAGCTTAGCTATACCGGAAAGCAAAGTTTGTTTGGTTCCTCGGATGCGGTGATTGAAGCCCTTGCTCAAAAGTCTTTTTCAATCATACGAGAAAAGCAGCGGCTGGATATAGCTGCGGGAAAAGACTTCCATCGTGTGGATACAGACAGCATCGAAAATAAGGATATAAAGGAAACAGGTACCGAGTGGCTTTGTATGCAGGCGCTCGATCAATTGGGTATCTCCGGTTTTTTAGCCCATAAAAAATGGTCATCCGAAAAGATTCAGCTGGCCCTTACCCACATCATCATCCGTGCTGCCCATCCTGCAAGTGAACTGCGTACCAGCCAATGGATCAAAGAAAATTCAGCTGTTTGTGAGCTAACCGGTTATCCTGTGGAAAAGATAACCAAGGACAAACTTTATGATATCAGCCTTAGCCTCTACGAAGTGAAGGATGAATTGGAAAAGCATCTGAGTAAACGTACAAATGAACTCTTCGACCTGGATGATAAGATCATTCTTTATGACCTGACCAATACCTACTTTGAAGGTGCCGTACGCAGCAGTAAAATCGCCAAATTTGGAAGGAGTAAGGAAAAGCGTACAGATGCCCGTTTGGTGGTATTGGCGGTGGTGGTGAATACCGAAGGTTTTTTAAAATATTCCCAAATATTTGAAGGCAATATTGCTGACTGCAGCACATTGGAAAAGATAATCGATGAGTTGTCGGAGCGTACTTCGTCGGCAGAGCGTCAACCTACCGTTGTATTGGATGCCGGTATCGCAACAGAGGATAACCTGGCACTATTGAAGGAAAAAAAATTTAATTATA
Organism: Ferruginibacter sp.; assembly: GCA_025351645.1. Lineage (GTDB taxonomy): Bacteria > Bacteroidota > Bacteroidia > Chitinophagales > Chitinophagaceae > Ferruginibacter. The sequence continues at coordinate 1,032 of JANXVN010000170.1, read as the reverse complement.
TGTGCGTATCACGATCGGGCATGAAGCAATACATTGTTGATAGCACTAGCCAACCCATTAAAATATGGGATAAAAAAGGTCAGCCGCTGGTACTTCAAAAAGTCACGGTAGCAGGCAGCACCGACAATTGGCTGCGGGTTCATAGCGAAGCCAAGGCGCTAAAAGAGTCTGGCATGAACAGCCGTTTTTCACAGCGTTTTGAGGAAGGTTTGTTGCAGATAAAAGAAAGTATAACCAAGAAAAACGGGGTTAAAAAGGAGCACAAAGTATGGGAGCGTATCGGCAGGCTGAAAGCAAAATATGCCAGCATGCATAAATATTATGAAATAGTGTCGGAGGCAGATAAGAAGGGCGTTGTAACGAGCCTTACATGGAAACAAAGGCCGGTTGAAAAAAACGAAGGTTATTACTTGCTGCGTACAACCCTTGATCAAAAAGAAGAAAAGACACAATGGACAATCTATAATACGATAAGGGAGATAGAAGCCACCTTCCGTACCCTAAAAACTGATCTTGACCTTCGCCCGATATACCATAAAACAGACAAGGCTTCGATGGCACATCTTCACCTCGGACTGCTGGCGTATTGGGTGGTGAATACCATCCGCCATCAACTCAAGCAAAAAGATATCAACAATGAATGGAGCGATATCGTGCGGATAATGAACACACAGAAAATAGTGACCACGACAATGGACAATGACTATGAACAACAAATAGTAATCCGCCAATGCAGTGAACCAACAGAGCAGGTAAGCAAGATTTATACAGCCCTAAAGTACAAACCAAAACCATTCACAAGAAGGAAATCTGTAGTCCCCCCGCCGGAAGGCAAAAAAACAGAAAGGCCTGCTACGCCTGAGTTATTTTCGGATTAGCTGCAATGTGGGTTAAATTATAAGAATTCAGTCGCGTTCTATTAAATATGGAGTTGGTTAAAATTGTATCTGTGTGGGGTTTATAAATTTTTGCACCCCACAATTGCTTCAGATCAACTTCTTCTAAAAATATTTGTATCTAGTTTGGCTACGC
>JANXVN010000156.1 GCA_025351645.1 Ferruginibacter sp. | reverse complement strand
CAGCATAAAAACATTTCCTATAATGATTTTTTTAGTGGCGACCGCTCAAGGGATAAAAGGTTTGGCTTATATGCCTACCTTATTAAAGAACACATTAAAGATGCGCCGATAAACTATCTGGAGTTTGGTGTAGCTAATGGTGTATCTTTTTATTGGTGGCTTAATAACCATGTTCATCAACAGTCTACCTTTTCTGGCTTCGATACTTTTTCTGGCTTGCCCGAAGATTACGGGCCTTTTAAAAAAGGCGAGATGAGCAATGGCAATGAAGTGTTAAAAACCGATGATGCAAGGGCGGCTTTTTACCAGGGTCTTTTTCAACAAACGTTGCCAAGCTTCCTTAAAACCTTCACTAATAAAAAACTCACAGTCATCCATATTGATGCCGACTTGTATTCTTCTACTCTTTTTACTTTAACTTCTTTTGCGCCCCATTTAAAAAAAGGGGATATTATTTTTTTTGATGAATTTTGCGTGCCGACGCATGAATTTTTAGCAGTCAAGAATTTCACTGAATCTTATTATATTAACTTAACCCCCATCGCCGCATCCAACAACTTTTTGTTTACGGCATTCCTGGTAAACTAAAACTGTATGTCTCAAAAAATTAAAGATATTATCAGCGCATCCATTTCAGTAAAACAACAATTGCTGGAAAATGAAAAAATCATTAGCACCATAGCAGAATGTGTAACCGTTATTGTAGATGCATTTAATAACGGCAATAAAGTATTATTTTGCGGCAATGGTGGCAGCGCATCCGATGCGCAGCATTTAGCGGCAGAATTTAGTGGCCGTTTTTATATTGACAGGGATGCCCTACCTGCCGAAGCGCTGCATTGCAACACTAGCTACTTAACTGCCGTGGGCAACGATTACACTTATGAAGTTATTTACTCCAGGCTTTTAAAAGGCATTGGCAAAAAGGGCGATGTACTAATTGGGCTTAGCACTTCCGGCAATAGCGCCAACATTGTAAATGCTTTTGAAATGGCCAAAGAAAAAGAAATGATAACCATCGGCTTTACAGGCTTTACCGGCGGCATGCTCAAAGAAATTTCCAACTATTTGTTAAACGTGCCATCTACCGATACGCCTCGCATACAAGAAAGCCATATTTTGCTTGGCCATATTATTTGCGAGCTAGTAGAAGAAAAATTGTTTGGGCATGGCACAGGCCTATAATTGGTTAGAGCAATAATTAAAATTATTGCCCTAACCGTAAGGCTTTTGGCGTCATTGTTGCCCGTCCGAATGGCAGCCGGGCGGATTTCACTCACTTGTACAAAAAAAGCTATGAGCAATTTTTACAACTGCTTTATGGGGCTTGTGCAAATTGAAGGCAATCTTAATAATCCGTTATAAACTAAAGGATTATTATAAAATTTATTTTTGAGATAAAAGCGCATTATGATAAAAACCGCAATAATATTAGCAGGAGGCTTAGGCACCCGCTTACGCAGTGCTGTGGCGGATTTACCCAAATGTATGGCACCGGTAGATGGCAAGCCATTCATCAGTTTTGTAATAGCGTACCTGCAAAATGAAGGTATTGAAAATTTCGTTTTCTCATTAGGCTATAAAAGTGAAGCCATCACCAATTATGTGGATGCCAACTACCATGGGCTACCGGTAACTTACGTAATTGAAACAAAACAATTAGGCACTGGAGGTGCCATAAAAGAAGCTTGTAAAGCAATAAAAGAAAAAAATGCAATAGTGGTAAATGGAGATACTTTGTTTACGGCCGATATTGCCGGGCTTGCATTATTTCACGAAAACAATGCCGCTGATTGCACTATTGCGTTAAAAAAAATGAAAGGTTTCGACCGCTATGGCGCAGTTGAAATTGATGTAAACAAATTTATCACCGCTTTTAAAGAAAAACAATTTTGTGCCGAGGGGTCTATCAACGGAGGTATTTATGCATTGTCAATCAAAACAATATTGACGGACGATTACCCGGAAGTTTTTTCTTTTGAAAAACAATACCTTGAAAAGAATACCGGTAGTAAAAAATTATACGGCATTGTAAGCAATGCTTACTTTATTGATATCGGCATACCCGAAGACTACCAAAAATTTCAGGATGATTACAAGAGCATCATCCAAAATAATGAAACTGATAATAAAGACAATACCATTAATAATTTTCTCAATAAACTTACTGCATGAACGCATTTACGATAGGCGAAGGCTGGACGCTTTTTTTAGACCGAGATGGTGTGATAAACCACGAAGTACACCTGAGCTATGTTAATACTTTAGAAGAATTTAAATTTTACGAAGGCGCCAAAGAAGCTTTTAAAATATTTGCCGCCAGGTTTAAGCACATTATAATTGTAACCAACCAACGTGGTGTTGGGCGTGGTATTACTACAATAGAAAACCTCGATTTAATTCATCAGGCAATGGTTGCCGCCGTTACAGAGTACGGTGGAAGAATAGACGAGGTTTACTTTGCCGCAGAGCTTGATATAGATAGCCCTAACCGTAAACCCAAAACAGGCATGGCTTTGCAGGCACAAAAAAAATTTCCTGGCATTGATTTTACAAAATCTGTTATGGTGGGCAACAACATTAGCGATATGGAATTCGGCAATAATATCGGCGCAAAAACGGTACTACTTTTAACCACTATGGCCGCAGTGCCACCTGTGCTTACTTACCTGGATGCTTCATATAATTCGTTGGCAGCGTTTGCCGCCAGCTTGTAAGTATTCGTTAATTTTTTTGGGCAGGTTATTAATTACATTTTTATTATACACTATTGTTTTAATTTTACCCATGAAGAAATTGTTTTTATTTGCAGCCTCTACCTTTTGCGCCCTGGCAAGTTTTGCCCAGCCAATAAAAAAAAGCGATGAAAAATACCTTCTGCAAAAAGAAGATTCTTTAAAGTTGTATGCTGCGAATATTATACAAGCAATTAACCCAGAAAACCGTTTTAAAGCAGATAGCCTTTTTACAAAAATGTTTGTACGTGCTTTAAAAACAACCAACTCTTTTAATTACCCTTTTGATAGCCTGGAAACCATTTCTAAATTATACCCTCCCGATAGCAGCTTCCGCATTTTTACCTGGCAAATGGTGATAAACGATTATGTAGTACGCCAGCATGGAGCCATACAAATGAAAACGGCTGATGGTTCATTAAAATTGTTTCCTCTAATTGATAAGTCTAATATTATTGTGCACCTTACCGATACCGTTGCAGATAATAAAAGCTGGTTTGGTGCTGTATACTATAAACTAATACAAACTAAAAGCGGCAACCAAAATTATTATACCTTACTGGGCTATGATGAAAACAATATTCGCAGCAACCGCAAGGTTATTGAAGTGCTTCATTTTGACAATGCCGAACCTGTATTTGGCGGCCCCTTTTTTAACTTCGACCAGGACTCTGCGAAAGCTCCGGTAAGCAGCCGTTTCATTTTAGAATATAAAAAAACGGCGGGTGCCAGGCTTACTTACGATGACAATTTGAACATGATTGTATTTGAACATTTAGAGTCTGAAAGCAATGAACCAAAAAAGAAATGGACATTAATACCAGATGGCGATTACGAAGGCTTTAAATGGGCTAAAGGACAATGGGTGCATGTAGAAAAAGTATTTAACCAAATTACTCCCGAAGGCCAGGAACCTGTACCAAGCCCTATTAAAGATGCCCAGGGCAATACAGATGAAGATAAATTACAAAACAATATCCCTACCGAAACTGCGCCTGCAACCGATACGCCTGCCAATGTAAAAAAGCCAAAGCCCGTTAAAAAGAAGGGATAAATACTTGCTGTATGATGTATGACTTTTTGATGCCGGATTGTGGGGCTTGCTTATAATTTATAGCGCTTACGTTATATTTTCATTGTGATTCTTTTATTTAATTTTACATGGGTGGATGTATAAAGCTGTTATAGAATCAAGCTTCTGTGCTTGTAAACGTGCCGCAAGTACTGTATATTTTGTTGTACAATGTTGGCTGCTACCACATGAACCCGGTGAGCCATCCTTTTGGGGTGGCTCACCGGGTTCATGTACCTTGTAATAAATTTTATTATTAGCGTAAACTTTTACTACCTACCGATTCTGTAATAAAAGATGCCATAAAAAACAAAAGTACAAGAGTGCGACGTTCGCCCGGCTGCCTTTCGGACGGGCCTGTGAAGCCCCACATTGCTATGTATTGGCTGGGGCAACAATTGTATTAATTTTTCAAAATTGTAAACTCTACCCTTCTGTTTAACTGCCTGTTCTCATCCGTATCGTTTGGTACCACTGGCTTTGTTTCGCCATAGCCATGCGAGGTTATCCTGTTGGTAGCAATGCCTTTGCTTAAAATATATTCCATAACAGATTTTGCCCTGTTATCGCTTAACTTAAAATTATAGTCGTCGCTGCCGCGGCTATCTGTGTGGGCACTCATTTCTATAACTACCGCAGGGTTATCTATCAGCATCTTCACTACCCTATCAAGCTCTACAAAACTTTCGGGGCGAAGGAACCATTTATCAAAATCGAAATACACATTGTTTAGCCTTACAACGGCACCAACTTCTATGGGCACCAGGTAAAGGTCTTTATGTATTTCTTTATGCCCGGCCTTAACCAGAGAGTCTAGATTGAAGTTTTCGGAGATGGCGAAAAAGTGGTCCGCCTGCGCCCTTATCAAATAATTTTTATCGTAAGGCAAT
>JANXVN010000127.1 GCA_025351645.1 Ferruginibacter sp. | reverse complement strand
TGCCGAAACTAAAGACTGGCTTTGCTTTTAGCTGATGTTTGTTGGTCAAGCCCCAATAGCATAAAACCACATGTTGCCTGCTGTATTGTCTACTTGGCAATTGAGATTTCTGGAATGTCAAATGCACCAACTAAATTGATTAGGTCAAATCTTTTTGACTTAAACGTTGCAAAAAAATTGTCAATGTCATTTCCATAGTGTCTGTCACTAACGCCAAATAATAAAACTCCTTTTTGTCCAGACTTGTCAACTACTGATTTGTAGCGATAAACATTCCTTTCTAAAATACTTACTAATTTTCCGTCAGGTGTGTTTTCACTTATAATAAAGTCAAGCATAACTTCTCCATCTTTTTCAAATGTCTCATAATTAATTACTGGATTTGAAACTTTCATTTTTTTAAGTTCAGCAACTTTTGTCGCAACAATGTCTTTAAGTTTTGTTTTACCAGTAATAATTTCAAGCATAATTAACTTCTTGAATTTTTCTATTGTGTCACCTTTTGCAAGATATTCCTGTTTGTAATAATTATCTGCTGGGTGTGAAGTCCAAGCCAAATTGTAAGAAACTTTGTCAAATGAAATTGGTCCTGCTACCCCTAAATACTCCGTTGATTTCGTAGTTTGTCCAAAGGCAAATGTTGAAAATATAAGTCCAACTAAAAGTGCTGTAATAGTGTTTCTAAAATTCATTATAGTTTTCAATTTATAGAGTGTTAAATAATATATAGCAGGCAACGTTTGTATTTATGTAATTACACGCACCCCTCCGTATTTGTAAAACGTTAATTATCAAGTTAATAAAAATACGGAACTATTTTTCCGAGTTGCGTAAAACCAATTACCATTCCAAAGTAAACGTTTTATTTAATTCGTCCAAAACATTGGGGATGTTTATTAGGGTTTCTTTTTTTACGTGCAAATAACGCTCGGTTGTTTTTATGCTGAAATGGCCTAAAAGGTCTTTTATATACCTGATGTCTATGCCCTTTTCTAATAAATGGGTGGCAAAACTATGCCGTAAGCTGTGTATGCCTACCCGTTTGGTTACAAAGGCTTTTTCTTTGGCTACTTCAAATATTTTTTGAGCGCTTCTTACACTATAGGCCTCCGCTGCCCTGAGCGGATTTTCAAACACATATTTTTTGGGCATGGGCTTGCAGGTTTGTAAATATGCCCTCAACACATCCAACAATAAAATACTTAGCCCCACATAACGATCTTTTTTACCTTTGCTTTTTTCAATCAGCAACTGCATGCGGCTACTATCCACATCCCTTATTTTTAAATTTATTACTTCGCTTACCCGCAGCCCGGCGCTGTACGCTGTAAATAAAATAGCCTTATGCTTTAGGTTGCCAATGGCATTAAACATCCTGCCAATTTCCTCTTCTGATAAAACTTTTGGTAACTGGTCGTGCTTTTTTGGACGGGGTATCTCCCAAAAAAATTTTTCTTTATGTAATACTTGCTCGTAATAAAATTTTAAGGCATTTATGCGGCTGTGCAGCGTGGCCTCGCTTAATTTTAATGTTACATAACAATACTGCAGGTAATCTTTCAACCGCGTAGTGGTAAATTGGCTGGCTGGCTTGTGCTTAATGGTATATAAAAACTGCTGTAGTTCATTGGTGTACGTACGTATGGTAGATGCGCTGTAGGCTTTTAATTGCAACTGCTGCTTAAATAAATGCAGGGCGCCAGCATTTTCTTCACTTATCCAACCCGGGCTTTTTGGCGGTGGCAGGGCAACAGCCATTTTTTTATGCGGTACCATACATTTAACGGCTGCGGGCAGCTGTGGCGCTTTTTTCTTTTGTAATACAAGGTATTGTTTTAATGAACTGGTATCTAATATGCCGGCGCCTTGTACTGCTTGCTTTATTTTAATATAACTTTCTTTTTTGTTGGGTAAATACCAGCATTTGTGTGTACGGCTCCAGCTTGCGCCTGCCTTTTTTTGGATAAATTGGTTTAGTTTATCATTTGGTGGATAGTAAATACCTATGCATTGCCTGCCACGATGCAATAACGGTTTTAAATGTATAGTTTCCATTGGGTGTTAATATTAGGTTAGGGGTATAAATTAGTTAAGCGGCCTTAACAAATGAAAGGTAGTATTTTTTCCTCGCGGCATGCTTTTAATAAAAGTTATGCATAATCATATTAAGTGCAGGCAAGCAGTCATAATCAGCCTATCTGCTCTTTTATATAACATTAAGTAACTTTAGTAAAGTACTAATGAGCGATGGCTAAAAATAATTATAAGCCACTCTTTGCATCCACTAAAAAAGACTGTAACAAAAATTACGGGCTGGCGAATAAAATTAAAATAACCTATACACCGGTAACGGTAATAGTTATCACCTGGCTAAATAAGCCTACTTCATCATTGCCTATTAAATACTTGCATTTAAAAGTGTACACCACTGCTTGGCCTGTTGGTGGTAATGGTGTGTCGTCTGTCCACGTACTGGTGGTGGTGCTGCCTTTTTTATTAAAGGTATGCGTTCACAAAAAATTATAAGGGTACAAATATTATTTTAGTAATTAGCAAAATATATTTGTAAAAGCAAAAATCTATAAAGCCTGGTTATTGTAAATCTACAAGTTAAATAATCTACATTTATTAAGCAGTGCCACCAACTTATTTTGATTGCCTGTATCTTTATTAAAAATTATAATGCCTTCTTTGTTAATAAAAATAGAACTCCGGGAATCTTGCCCAACAGGATAAATTGGCATTAGGTAAACTACATTAATGCCGAGTGCTTTAATGGCATCCAGCCGGGCAGTTACGCCTGCTAAGTTACCGGCGGTACTGTAAGGGCGTGTGTGCACCTGGTACATATTTACATCTCTGGGGTCGAGCACGCTGGCGTAGGGGGGTCCATACTGTGCAGGGTCTTGCGCTTTTA
>JANXVN010000099.1 GCA_025351645.1 Ferruginibacter sp. | reverse complement strand
CGGGATGCAAAAATAAGGATTTAGAATTTCATAGCAAACACATTCAAGCAATTTCTACATTTTTTATTTTTTTTATCATACTTAAAAATTAAATAGAGGATGCTTAGTAAATATATGTGCATAAAAATGGTTTTAGAACTCAATTTACTAATAGCAAGAAGGGAACCCCAGCTTTGATACAAACTTAGATTTAAACGCCGTATAAACCGTATTTTAAAAGCAGAAAATGAATTTTAAGGCAGTTTTATATTTTTGATTAAGAAGGTTATTTTTATAGTGCCTTTGCGATTATGGTTTTTGCATGCCTTTTGCCAAAATGTGTGGCAATAATGTATTTGCCAAATGTGCTTATCCCATTACTATTTGCATGCATCCAATAGTTTTATTGACACACTATAAGAATCCCTAAAAAAGTATACGTTTAGCGAATTTTTAGTAATGTTTTCTATTTCAAAAATATTGTTTGAGACACAATGTATTGGAGTTAATAGCAAAATGACTGCGACATTTAGAAGATTAAATTTACTAACAACAAGTTTCAGTATTAAATGCCTTTAGGGCATGTTCAATATGGCAAGCCTAAGCTGGAAGTACCAAAACGGCTCGTATAGATTAGCTATATCAGTCGTATACCTAGTTATAGTACTCATATAGCAATAAGAAAATTTGTTTTAAAAAAATTTGTTTTTGTCCGCGGCAACATAAATGCCGTCTTCCCGCATTTCAACCGGCCATATTTTAAGGTAATAGCCTTCTCCACTTACATTTTTCCCATTTTGCAGGTTGAACTTATATTGATGCAAAGGGCATACTATATTTCCCAGCACATCTATATATCCATGAGCCATAACCCCTCCGGCATGAGGGCATTTTTGAGAGCAGGCCATTAATACTTCATTATACAAAACGATACAAACCTTTTTATTGTCCACCATTACTTCTGCCATGCCATTGGCAGCAAAGCCAATATCAGCCAGTTTTTCAGCAACTTTATGCCATTTGTATTTTTTAGCAAGGCTCATTAGGCATTATTTGCAACTTAATAAAAAAATTCTGCTTTGTATGGATATCGTATGCGGTACATTTCCCTTACCTTATTTAAAATAGTCTGCTTTAATGTATCGATATTTGTTTTTTCTATGGCTGAGATAAACACACAATTATCCTGTGTTTGGTTTTGCCAGCGTTGTTTTAAATCTGTTAATATTTCTTTTTTCACATCCTCCTCCAGCCATTCGTCAAATGCTTCTGCTTCATATTTATCCATTTTATTAAAAATGGTAACGGTTGGCTTTTCATTAGCACCTAATTCTGCTAAAGTTTTATTTACCACATCAAACTGTTCTTCATATTGAGAATGAGAAATATCTACTACGTGCAATAATATATCTGCTTCCCTTACTTCATCCAGCGTACTTTTAAAGCTTTCTACTAAATGATGCGGAAGCTTGCGGATAAAACCAACGGTGTCGCTTAGCAAAAAAGGGGTTTGTTCAAACACCACTTTTCTTGTAGTAGTATCCAGCGTGGCAAATAATTTATTTTCTGCAAAAACCTCGCTTTTACTTAGCAGGTTCATAATAGTAGATTTGCCTACGTTTGTATACCCAACTAATGAAACCCGTATAAATTCCCCTCGTTCCTTTCTTTGTGTAAAAGATTGCTGGTCTATCTCAGCCAATCGCTTTCTTAACAAAGTAATTTTATCTTTTACAATTCGCCTGTCGGTTTCAATTTCTGTTTCCCCAGGGCCTCTTGTGCCTACGCCACCACCTTGCCGCTCCAAATGCTTCCACATGCCTTTTAAACGTGGTAAAATATATTGGTACTGTGCTAACTCTACTTGAGTACGTGCCTGTGCTGTTTTAGCCCTGCTGGCAAAAATGTCTAATATTAAATCGCTGCGGTCAATGGTTTTTACACCTAACTCTTTTTCAATATTTTGTATTTGAGAACCTGTTAGCTCATCATCAAATATTACTAGTTCCACATCGCTTTGCAGGCTTATGTATTTTTTTATTTCTTCTAGCTTTCCTTTGCCAACAAATGTGCGGCTATCAGGATGGGCTAGCTTTTGTGTAAACCTTTTTACGGCTATCACGCCTGCCGTTTCTGCTAAAAAAGCTAGTTCATCTAAATATTCTTTTAACTGCTGCTCTGTTTGGCCTCCGGTTACAATACCTACCAGTACAGTTTTTTGTTCTTGCTTAAGTTGTTTTTTCTTTTCTATCAAAATATATATTTTTACTGGCCAAAAAAATCCTTCAAACCAAACTTTAAATAAAAATTTATAGCCTCATATACAAAAGTAAAGCGTTCTGATAGCTATCAGAACGCTTTTAGTAAATATTTTATAGACTTATTAGTTAGTGCCTGCAGCTACGGTAGTAGGGTTGATCCATTTTTTCATTTCTTCACAATTTTTATACTCGTCATCTACCTTAATATAGTACGTGCCCACCTTGTCGTTAAACCATTTTTCTAAAGCATCGTTCTTTTTTTCTTCCAATGCCTTTTGGCTAATTTTATTATAATCATCTTTTATATTTTCCCTGTGTGGCTCTGTTTTGCTTATGAGGTAAACAATGCGCACACCTTTCTTTTTTCTTTCATCATCAAATTCTTTAGGCTTTGAAAATTGGCCAACTTTCAAATCTTTTAACATTAATACCATGTCCTTATCCAGCTGATCGATAGTTATATAAGTGCTGCCTTCCGAGTTGGTATTTCTTCCACCGGTGAATTTACTATTTGGGTCATCGCTGTATTTTGAAACTGCTTCACCAAACTGCATAGTACCACCTATAAGTTTCGTTCTTACAGAATCTAACTTTTCAACAGCCTTACTTATTTCTGTTTGTGTAACCTGAGGTATTTTTAAAATATGCCTAACAGACGCATCATCACCAGCACGGCTAACCATTTGGATGATGTGGTATCCAAAAGCAGATTTAAATGGGCTGCTTATCTGCCCTTCTTTTAATGCAAATGCTTTTCCCATAAATGTTGCATCGAATCCTTTTTGCGACCTGTTTAAATCAAGCTGGCCGTTGTTTTGTTTTTGGGTAGCCGCATCATCAGAATAAATATCTGCTAACTTTTTAAAATCTTTTTTTCCGCTTTCAACTTGTTGCTTAAATCCATTTAGTTGTTCTATGCAATATTCATCGGCTTCCCTGCTTGCTTTTGGGTACTGTACTATTTGCCCTATCTCTAATTCACTTTCATAAAATGGTAAGCTATCTTTAGGCAACTTATCAAAATAAGCTTTTACTTCATTGGGCGTAATATGTATGCCATCTACAATTTTTTTACGCATATCGCCGGCTAGTTTCCTTTCCTTAAAACCATCTTTAAAATCTTCTTTTAATTGATATAAAGATTTGCCAGAAATTTCTTCCAGCTTTTCCTTGGAGCCATAAGCACCAATAAAATAACGTATCTGGTTGTCAATATCTGCAGCTACTTCTTCTTCGGAAACCGGTAAAGAATCTCTTTCAGCCTGCATAACCAATGCTTTAATGCCAATTGCTTGTTCTAAAGATAAACAGCGTGCATTTGCAGGTACTTCAACGTTTTGGCGTTGCATATCAGTAATAGTATTGTCGATATCGCTTTTCAAAATAACTTTATCGCCAACTATGGCAATAATTTTATCTGCCACTACTCTAGTTCCCTGGGCAAAAGCAATAGTGGATAACAGGCATGCTGTTAAGGATAGTATAAAAACTTTTTTTGTATTCATTTTAATCAATCGATGATGGTGAACTATCCGTGGCTTAGTAGCAACCATGGGTGGTATCAAAAATAAAGAGCTATTTTATCAATAGCCCTTTTTATAATTATGTTTAACAAATGTTTGTGGACAAAATGCTGGTAAAGCTGCGTTTATTGAAGCCACTTTAAAAACACATCATATCTTACAACGTACGTTTAACTTCTACTTCTTCAAATGCTTCCACTATGTCGCCTACTTCAATATTTGCGTAATTTTTAATAGTCAATCCGCACTCCATATTTGTGGTTACTTCTTTTACATCATCACGGTAACGTTTTAGGCTACCTAATTCTCCCGTAAATATTACAATGCCATCCCTTACCAAACGTATGCGGTTGTTCCTGGCAATTTTTCCTTCCAGCACTATACAACCGGCAACTGTCGCATTATCAAATTTGTACATTTCTTTAATTTCAACATTTGCCAGTACTTTATCTTCTACACCTGGTTCAAGCATACCTTCCATTGCACTGCGTATTTCTTCAATTGCATTATAGATGATAGAGTACAGTTTTATCTGAATTCCCTCTTGCTCGCCTAAGCGTGCTGCCTGCATGGATGGGCGTACATTAAAGCCAAT
>JANXVN010000063.1 GCA_025351645.1 Ferruginibacter sp. | reverse complement strand
GGTAATGGAAAGATACTATCAAAACAAAACCAACCTTTTGTTGTTACACATTGATGAAAGCAAATTAGCAGCAACTTTAAAATATGAGCTTGCATCCTCAGTAAATGAAGAATTTCCGCACATATATGGCAGGCTAAACTTTGATGCCGTTGTTACTGTAGAAAAGCTGAGAGGCAGTATAGGTTAGATTTTAAGCGTATGCAAGTTAAGCTATTAAAAATGACTACAGTAACTATAAGTATAATAACAACAAATTTATTATAAGTTTAAAGTCGCTTTGTATCTTTAAACATTCATTTAAAATTAAAAATTAAATCAAGAATATGAAAGCAAATATTGGCATATCAGACGAACACGCTTCAAGCGCTGCAAACGTACTAAATAAAATTTTAGCAGATGAATACCTGCTGTATACAAAAACACGTAATTACCATTGGAATGTAGAGGGTGACAAATTTATGCAACTGCATCTTTTTTTTGAAAGCCAATACACTCAAATAGATGAGTTTATTGATGAAATAGCAGAAAGGATTAGGCAAATTGGGCATTACGCTCAAGGAAGGCTAAAAGACTTTGTTTTACAGAGCCAATTAGTTGAACAGGAATATACCAGTGACCAAACAATGCAATTGAAAAATTTATTGGATGACCATGAAGCCATTATCCGTTTTTTAAGGCTGCACATTGATGTTTTTACAAACGAGTTTAAAGATGCCGGCAATGCGGATTACATTACCGGTTTAATGGAAAAGCACGAAAAATTGGCTTGGTTCCTTCGCTCTTACCTTAAATAATTTTTTAGGTGGTTAAGGCTAACTGATAAAAAAAATCTGTCTGTTTTAACCACCCATTTTTTTCGTATAAAGCTTGTGCAGTATAATTATCTGCCTCAGTTTCGAGCAACAGCCATTTGGCATTGTTTTTTTGCCCGTAAGCCTTGGCCTTATTTAGCAAAGCCTGTGCGATGCCCTGTTTACGTATTTCTTCTGCCACGTACAAATCGTTCAGCATATACGCCCTACCCATTGATACCGATGAAAAGATGGGGTACATTTGTGTAAACCCAACCGCCTTTCCATCTATAAAAGCAATAAAAATGACCGATTCATTATTGGATAAACGTTCTTGCAAGAATACAATAGCGGCATCAACATTGGTTGGTTGTTGATAAAATACCCGGTAGGCATCAAACAATGGTGCTATTAATCCTGCATCATCAATTGTTGCTTTTTTTATTTTTAGCTCCATATTAATAGTTTAGTCGCCAAAAGTAAAATACTTTAGTTACAAATTATAAATATGATTACCTGGGATGATTTTGAGAAGATAGAAATACGCTTAGGCACCATCATTACTGCTAAAGATTTTGCAAATGCAAGAAAACCTGCTTATAAATTAACCATTGATTTTGGCCCTGTTGGCATTAAAAAATGTTCTGCACAAATAACTGCATTGTACACAAAAGAAGCGTTAGTGGGCAGGCAAATTATAGCAGTAGTAAATTTTCCACCAAAACAAATAGCCAACTTTTTTAGTGAATGCCTTGTGTTAGGCGTGTACAACCAACAAGGTGAAGTAGTGCTGCTGCAACCATCGCAACAGGCAGATAATGGCTGCCGCATTGGTTAGGCCATAGAAAATTTTTCTAAGAAGATACTTACTTTTTTGAAGTTGGTTTTGTTAAGCGTAAAAAAATGGTTGCGCCCTTCTTTGCGGCATTCTACTAGTTCACTGTCGCTTAATAATTTTATATGGTGGCTACAGGTTGGTTGAGAAAGGCCTGTTAGGTTTTGCACGTCCCCACAGCATAATTCGCCTTTGCGTGATATTTCCAACACAATGGAAAGCCTGCATGGATCTGCGATTGCATTCATTGCTTTTTCTATAAACCTTGTCTCACTTTTTACTGTACTCATACTTATTAATATTCCTGGGCCTATACTAAACAAATTATTTTTGTTTGCTTGCGCAATATTAATTCATTTAAATTTATCAATGTGTTATTATCATAAAATCAATGGATTATTTTAGCTTTTATTATGCCGTATCCATATCGTTGGAGGTAAAACTTAAAGGCAGCAAGTGATGTGCATTTTCGATGATATATACGGCTCCTTCTAACCCGCTTAAAATAAGCCTTATTGGCTGGTTGGTGCGTTCTTCATATTCTACCAATGTTTGCCGGCAAATGCCACAAGGTGTAATGGGGTGTTTGCTTTGTCCGTTTAAATTATCATAGCTAATGGCGATGGTATTAATACCTGCAT
>JANXVN010000049.1 GCA_025351645.1 Ferruginibacter sp. | reverse complement strand
TTTTATTTCAGTCCTATTTTGTACGCTTCCTAAACTGCTGCCATATAACGTTTATAAGCAGCAGCGGGCTTTTGCATTATAGGTAATATTTCATGGCTTGCACCTACCGTAGCTACGGCACAACGTACCTATTGTTGACTTCTTATCCAAATAATGGCTTTAGCATATCGGGATTAAACCAACATTCCGTAAATTTATATATCTATTCCTATCTGTATTATAATTATCAACGCATAAAAGCATTGTACAAAAAGCTGTCATAAAATGGAACTGACAAAAGAGCAACATGACATCATCAACTCTGCCGGGAATATTAAAATAAATGCCGTTGCAGGTTCTGGAAAAACTACTACCATCATCGAGTATGCAAAGGCTCGCCCTGCCAACTCAAAAATCTTATACCTGGCCTTTAATAAATCTGTAAAGTTGGAAGCCGTTAAAAAGTTTGCAGATAAAGGGCTCACCAACGTACAAGTTGAAACCGCACATTCTTTAGCCTACAAAAAAGTAGTTACCCACACCAGCTATAAAGTAAGGGGCCAGGGGTACCAGATATATGAGATTGCAGAGCTGCTTGGCTTACAGGGCAACGGAGAAAAACATACAGAGTATATTGTTGCCAACCACATCAGCAAATTCATAGCTTATTTTTGTAACAGCAACAAGCAAAAGGTGCAAGACTTAAATTACCTGGATGTAGTAACAGATGAAAAAGCAAGGGCCTTTGTTACGTCATTTTACCCCTACATTGCAAACCAATCAAGGTTGTTGCTAAGTAAAATGGACAAGGGCGAAATTGAGATAACGCATGATTTTTACCTGAAGAAATTCCAGCTTTCAAACCCAACACTTTATTTTGATTATATATTGTTTGATGAAGCCCAGGATGCGTCGCCGGCCATGCTGGATATCTTTCTAAAACAAAAAGCCACCAAAGTAATTGTGGGCGATACGCACCAGCAAATTTATGGCTGGCGTTATGCCGTAAACTCATTAGAAAAGGCAGATTTTAAGACCTATTATTTATCCACCAGCTTTAGGTTTAGCCAGGCAATTGCTAACCTTGCGATGGAGATCTTACAATTTAAAAATCACCTGGAGCCACACAAGCCTTTTGTAATTACTGGCAAAGGCAATACCAGCGAAACAAAAGTAAAGGCAGTACTGGCACGCACTAACCTGGGGCTGTTGTTAAAAGCAATCGAGTATGTAACAGAAAAGAAAGGCTTGAAGCATATTTATTTTGAAGGCAACATCAACTCGTATACGTATGCGGATGATGGTGCGTCTTTGTATGATGTGCTTAACCTTTACAATGGCAAGCACGACAGGATAAAAGATAAGCTTATCAAGGCCATGAATACCATGGATGACCTGGAGGAATACATCGAAAAAACGGAAGACCGACAGCTGGGGATGATGGTAGAAATTGTTAATGAATACGGCAATAAAATACCGGAAATTATCCGCTCAGTAAAAGATAAGCATGTGGATGGCGATAATAAGGAAAAAGCAGAAATGATTTTTTCTACCGTACATCGTTGCAAAGGCATGGAGTACGATGCCGTACAACTTGTGAATGATTTTATTACCGAAGAAAAGATAAAGAAAATAAAAGCTGATGCAAAAGAAGGCATTGCCAACCTATCAAAAATATATGAAGAAATAAACCTGCTGTACGTAGCTGTAACCCGTACAAAAAACATACTGCACATACCGCTGCAACTGATGCCTGTTGAATTTCCGGTTTCGCCACAGATACATATTTTGAAGGTAAAAACGGCCGAAGAAAAACAACAGGAGGCCATTGTAACCTTACAAAATAGCAAGCTTAAAAAACCAGCCGCCGCTATACTAAAAGAAAAAGCATACAGCGTAAATAAGGTAAGGGAAAGCCATGCCGGCGCCTACAATACATGGACATCGGAACTGGACAGTGAATTAACCCAAATGTATTGCGAACGCCACACACTTAAAGACATGGCTAAGCATTTTGGACGCACGCCCGGTGCCATAAATAAACGCGTAAAAAAATTAGAACTTGTGGAAATTTATGGATAAATAATTTTGATTTTACCCTTTAATTGAATTAAATACTTTAAAGAGGGTGAGCTTAAGGTAGGGACAGGCATATAAATGCTTACCGTAACGCAATGGATGATGGATATTTATTTGCAAAAAGCCACAGTTACTTTTTTATTCCGTAACAAAAAAGCTTTGCCGCACGGGCTTAAATAAATACCAGCGCAAAATATGCATCGATAAAATTATTTTACTCCATCGTTCCTCCGCATAAATTCCAGCAGGTTCCTTGCATCGTCATCCGAAAGGTTTTGGTTAGGCATGCGCACCAGGCACAATTCAAGCTGCACCTGCGCTTTAGGATCTTTAGATATCATTTCATCGGTGTCAGTTATAAAGTTCATTATCCATTCAGGGGCATGCCTTGTGGTAACGCCGAGCCATCCAGGGCCTACTAATTTTTCGGCAGTAAGCTTATGGCAGCCACTGCATTTTACTTCATACACTTTTTGGCCGC
>JANXVN010000044.1 GCA_025351645.1 Ferruginibacter sp. | reverse complement strand
GAGCATGATACCGAAGGGCTATTCATTAAACAATGGGTTACAGAATTAAAAAATATACCTTCAAACTTAATTCACGAACCCTGGAAATTGAGTGCTATTGAACAACAGCTATATCAGTGTATTATTAATGAAGATTATCCTGCGCCTATTATTGACATCGAAGCATCACGAAAAAAAGCAAGTGACATTGTATGGAGTTTTAGAAAAGAAGATACAGTAAAAGCAGAAGGAAAACGGATTTTACAAAAGCATACCAACAATGCAAATGCCCGTACAAAAAAAAATTAAGCTAAACTGTAAAAACTTACAATAAATAATTACAATAATGTAATTAAAAATCGACAACAAAACAAGAGCTAATGTTACACGCCGTTTTAAAATTTAACACCAACTTTACAATCTGGCGCTAAAATAAATGGCAATAAAAAAATAACTCTTTTCTTTTAGTACAGCAATAACTTATATACCCTTATTTTTTAAATTTTTTAATTCGTAAACCTAAACCTTGATTATTGAAAACATTTTTACTTCTTCCGTTTTTAAAATTTTATCCCAATTGTAAGGGAGATTTTCTTGTATTTAAAAATGACTTACTGCTTGAACATCTTAAAAACAAGTATAATAATGTAAGCTGTTTGCCATGTTATTTATACTGTATAAAAAGTATGCGTAAATAAATAGTGCGCTAATATTCTTTTACACTACTAACCGCCTAATAAAATTTATTAAATTTTAATTGTATAAAACATTCATTTATACCAGCTTTGTAGTTAAAATTTTTATGTGTTGCCAACATTTATACATTTATAGCGTTATTATTTTATAAAAGAATATTAGCGCACCATTTATTTACGCATACTTTTTATACAGTATAAATAACATGGCAAACAGCTTACATTATTATACTTGTTTTTATGATGTTCAATTGGAAAAACTTTATTAGCAGCCTTTTTTATTAACAACAATTACTTAAATCAAAGATTTTTTTATTGTATTAACTTACTTATACGTTGCTAACACTTGCCAAAACTTGTTGGCAGTAAGTCATTTTTAAATACAAGAAAATCTCCCTTACAATTGGGATAAAATTTTAAAAACGGAAGAAGTAAAAATGTTTTCAATAATCAAGGTTTAGGTTTACGAATTAAAAAATATAAAAAATAAGGGTATATAAGTTATTGCTGTACTAAAAGAAAAGGGCTATTTTTTTATTGCCATTTATTTTAGCGCCAGATTGTAAAGTTGGTGTTAAATTTTAAAACGGCGTGTAACATTAGCCCGTGTTTTGTTGTCGATTTTTAACTACATTATTGTACTTATTTTATATGTAGTTATTATTTTATTGATGTCATTAATTATTAATAAGTTGTGTAGCCTTTCCTTAAAATAAAGGCGTAAGTTTTGCACTGCAATAAGTTCCAAATACTTTTTTTATACCTTATTTTCTTCCAGAGAAATGCCTGGTATTTCACTACTTATAACATGCCCTTTGGTGGTATAAAATTATAATCGTTTTTTACTTTATGCTTTTCTATCCTCCTCCATTTTATCAACAGCATTAAGCATATCCACCTCGCCCAAATTAATAGTTTATGGAATAATTTTTATTCCGTTTTATAAAATACTATGTGTACACCAATAATTATTTTGGTCAAAATATAAAAAAAATAGCAATAAAACGATGTAAATATTTACCTGCAGGTGAAAGGTAGGCGTATAAAAAATGTGCCACCCAGGTGCTTTACAAAAATTTTCTTAAAGTATATCCTTAAGATGATTTTCGAAGAAAAGGATTGCGGTATTTGCAAAATAAAAAAAACTCATGAAAAGTTTTAAATAAAATTTATTTTGAAACTGCAACCTTTACTGTAGTTTATAAGTTTTCTGCCGGTAAAGATTAAAAGTTTTATTAGCGCAAATATATATTGATTTATTTTACAAAAATAAAAACTTTTTAAAATAACATGCAACAAACAAATTGTAACGCTGATGATAGTAACGCTGATTAAACGGATAAAACGAATTTCTTATAGTTTATCAGCATCTTTTTTAAAAAAAATTTATTCATTTACAGTAAAAATTCCTTGCAATGTTTTTTATTTTGTTATTACTATAAGCCTACTATTTTATAAAAATAAAATGGTAGGCTTTATTAGCTAAATCAGTTTTAATCCGTTTAATTAGCGTACCTCGTACCTATCCTACTTGTGTATTAACGGCAGCCCGGCATGGGTATAAATAAAATTATTACCAAATTTTTCTGCCTAATTTTAATGAAAGAACCCTATAAATTATACTGATAGCAATTACTCCATCTGTAAAAATTACCCGTAACAAATTTTATACGTTTTTTATATCCGTTGCAACCCTTCTTAAGGGCGCACGTATACTCTTTTATTATCGATTTATTAAGTAGGCTTTGTAAAAAGCTATTGTAACAATAACTACATTTTTTTGGAAAAACTTATTACCACTATTGAAGGCTGTAAAAAACAAGACCCCAAAAGCCAAAAAAAGCTTTATGAACAGTATTATGCCTATGCCTTAAAAATAGTGTTTAGGTATATATACCGGTACGAAACAGCAGTAGACATTACTAACAATGGTTTTGTAAAATTATTTACTGGTTTTTTGAAATTTGAATATGTTAATGAAGAATTGGATGCCGCAAAAATGTTAATGGGATATATAAAAAGAATTATGATTAATTGTGCCATTGACCAATTAAGAAAAGATAAAATGATACCTCAAATTGGGGGCATACCTGAACATGTATGGAATGCCACCAATAAAAGTGAAAATGCAGACCAGTCATTATTATATAAAGAAATTGTAGCACTAATTAAGGGGTTACCAGCACAATACAGCATTGTATTTAACATGTATGTGATTGATGGATATAACCATTTAGAAATTGCGGATTTACTCAATATAGCTGTAGGCACTTCCAAATCTAATTTATCAAGAGCAAGGGTAATATTACAAAATAATATTAAAAAAGAAAACGAGTCCGTATGCAATATTTAGATAACGATATGGATGAATTATTTAAAAGGGCGGCCGAAACCTATCCCTTAAAGGCAGAACCTTTGGGATGGGATGAGATTGCAGATGCACTGGCAAAATCGGGTATTGTATTTAAGCCTTACTCAAATAAAAAAAAGGTAATTATTATAGCTATGGCAATTTGCTTTATAGTAATGGCATTACCTTTTATAACAGGCATGGAGGGTATTTATAAAAATGACATGTCAACTATTGCAGTAAATAAAATCAGTTTAAATTATATACCAGGCACTAATAAAAAAGCAACCGCAGGCAGGCAACCAAAACACGTTATTGTGAATCCTTTAAGAGAAAACATATTGCCCGCAAACCATCAAGTTTTACAGCAGCGTACTTTACAGGAGATAGCGCAAGCAACAGAAAAAAAGTTAGGTAAGCCGCAGGAATTTAATGTAGCATTACTTAATTTAAAAAACCAAACCGGGAAAAAATTCATCTCAAAAACAACATTTACAGATGGCAATTTAAGTAAGTTATCGTATAGGGATAGTACAAATTTGCCTATTAGTTTATTAAGCCCTGCTGCTTTAAATAATCAAGCTGCAAAATTATGGCTTGGCATAAAGCGCCATTTAGATACATCGATAACAGAAGCTGCCGCCACACACCAAAATAAAAAAAATAACACCTTAACTACTAAGCCTGCAAAGTTTTATGCAGGGTTGATAGGAGATTTAAATTTAAATCAGGTAAAGTACCAGGGGTATAATAAATTAGGGTATAGTGCAGGCTTTTTTATGGGCTATCATTTTAATAAAAGGCTCTCCATTGAAACCGGGCTATCATTCTCAAAAATATTTTATTCCAGTGATGGCAAATATTTTGATATGGCTAAAGCGCGGGGTTATTTTCCGGGCGATATGACCATGCTAAGTGTAAATGATTGCAGCTTGATGTTACAGGTACCACTTAAAGTAAATTATACCCTTACTCCGAATAAAAAAAATAAGTGGTTTGTATCGGCGGCAATGTCTTCTTATATTTTGACCAAACAAATGGACAATTATTATATGATGATTGCAGGCATTCCGCAATATCATGATGGCGTATACAACAAAAGTGCAGTCAATTTTGCATCACTTGCAAGTGCAGGATTTGGCGATGAAATTAAAATATCTAAAAAGATAACCTTAAGGATAGAGCCATTTTTACAAATTTCGTTAAAAGGGATGGGTATCGGATCAATGCCCGTTTCAAGTGCAGGCTTACATGCCGGGCTAATTATGCCTATCGGAAAATAATCAAATTTTTATACAGAAAAATTTTGCTGTCATTGACGGCCAGGACCTTTATTTTTTACACTTAAAAACAAAACAATGAAAACAACAAAAACGAGTATTAAAATTTTAGCCGCGAGTATTGCTTTACTTGCCTTTGTATCATGCAAAAAAGACAAGTCAACCGTAGTGGCTGTTGGAAAAAATATTTCCACTGTAGCAAAAGTACCAATCGATAGGTTTTCAGGCCTTTCCGGGCACTTGTTTGTACGTAGTTCAACCAATGGCTTACCCGTTGCAAATGCTGCCATCAATTATGATGTTGTGCCATTTATTACAAAAGGTTTTTCACCTACTGGTGTAGTTACCCAATACTATAATTTTGATGTGCAGTCATCTACCCCTGATGATATTTATGTATTTTTTACAACCGGTTCAACTACCCCGCTTGCAGGCCAGTACAATGTAATACCAACCATACCCGGAGATGTGGGCTACAGCGATTTTTGGAAGGTAAATAAGGTTACAGTACCGGTTGGTTTTGTACCAAATACCCTTACCAACGAAGCGGATATTCTATCGTCGGGTTATGTAATTACTAAAACCACTACCATAGTAAACTGTCCGGTTGTACCTTATGGTTCAACGGCTTCAAAAAAGTATGGAGGTGGTAGCAATGGGTTAACATTAGGTTGGTATAAAAACCAGGCCGTTGCTTATTTTGAATTTTCGGAAAAAACATTGACAGCTTCCACTGACGGTACTTTAGCCACTTCTCCAATTTATGTTTGTTTTAATGACAATGCTGCAGGGCCGTCATCTGGCTTTAAAGTAGAGGCTGGTACAACTCAAACACATAATGTTTTAGGTACAACACCATCAAGCAGTGCCTATTCGCCACTTTGGCAGGTAAAAGTAGTAGATAACGCAGGCTTCAGTTCTATAAAAGATTTGCCTACGGCGATGAATTCAAAAATACTTAACCCAAATGCGGCATTGGTTAACTGCCCTACTGTACAGTAATTATAAAATATTAGTGGTAGGTGTTTTATGCTCAAAGTGCCATTGCTATTAGTTTTAGCTAGTTTGCTTACTTTTTTTACTTGATAAAAAAAAGTAACAAAAAATGTAAGCCCGCCCGGATGACCGGGTTCGGGCGGGGCTTAAAATAAAAAGGCTAAAAGGTTAATCAGCCATCTAAAAAATTTAATTGGCGAGCGTGCTGGTAACCAACCTTTATTTTACTTAATAAATTGTCAATAATTTACTATCCTTTAGAAAATTAATACTGCCGTATAAAAGCGTTGTAAGGTATTTAAATTCAATGCCGTTAAGTTTTGGATTTAAATATTTGTCTTTACCTCACTTTAACCTTGTCCAGAGCAGCCAAAAGGCCTTAACTTAACGGTATTGAATATTTATTAAAAAAAGAGGCTTCTCGTGTTGAGAAAGCCTCTTTTTTAATACTTTATGGCATTAGGTGTTTTATGCTCAAAGTGCAGTTGCTATTCGTTTTATCTGGTATCTGCTTACTATTTTTCTTGATAAAAATAAGCCAAGTACTATGGGTTGAAAACCTATAGGTTAAATTTTGGACTGAAAGTATATTTGGTGGCTTCGCCGTTATTTTATTTTGTTTATTCTTTTATTTAAACCGTTTGTAAAAGCTAAAGCCTTAAACTAAAGTCAATAACATAAACTAACGTAGTGAGGCCAGTAAAATAACTGGTTATCGTTTTTTCTTTATTGCGATACCTTTCTGGGATTTATTGATTTTTTATTGAGCATATTAAATGTTGGTTTGTTGCGGCTATTGTGGCCGCTAAATATAATAATGCTATCATTTTGCAGGGTAATAAGCCGATGGAGTAAGTTTACTTTATTTGCCCTATTTCTTCTTGTATTAACAAAAAATACGCCCTCAAAAAGCAGGCTATTACCCCTTGTGTGTAAGCTTTTTTTGTTATTTATAATTAGCTGTTGCGTTTAGAGGCAAAGATGTAAACTTATAATAATGTAAAGTAATAAACATAAGTTTGAAGGAGCAACGTGTAGTAAGCGTGCAAATAATTTGTTCCATCTTTTTATCCTGACTTATAAAATTTATATACTTCTTTTATGTTGCCTATTTCAGCAGCAGGTATTTTCCTAGCCAAAAATAAATTGTTTTGCTCCTTTAAGCGAGCCTGTTGGTACATTAGTAACCATTAATGGCACAGGCTTTAGTGTGGTTGCTGATAATAATATGGTGTTTTTTGGGGTAGTACGCACACCAGAAATTATTGCTTCAGCTACGGCACTAACTGTTAACATGCCTGCCTTTACATGTTACCAACCCATAACAGTAACAACTGGGGGGCTAACCGCTTATGCGAAAGATAAATTTGATGTGACATTTATATGCGGCACATTTACAGCCAACACTCTTTCCTGTAAGGAAGTACACTGCCCCCACCGGGGGCAACCAGACAAGTATGGATATAAAAGATATGGGTGGTGATGGCAAGCCAAAATTAATAATATCTGGCACCACTAAAATTTCTGTGTTTAAAAATAATAGCGTGCCGGGGCATTTTGCATTGCTGCCTGCTGTTACTATCGCCAACCCTATCTATTCTTATTTTGTAACAACAGCCGTTATGGATGGTGATAGCAAGCTTCATATTTTGGTGCCCTGCAATTTAAGCTTTGGCTACAACATATCGCATATCTATATCTATAAAAATGTAAGCACCTCCGCAGGTATTGCATTTGCGCCACCAATAACTTTTACGGCTAATGGAGGGTACGCCATAACTACCGCAGATATGGGTGGTAACGGCAAGCCGGATGTTAGGTAGGCCAACGATGGCCAGGGTTTAGTAGCAGTGTACAAAAATACTACTGTTGGCGGCGTGTTATCTTTTGCACGCGGGGTAGATTTTACTTGCGGGTACAATGCCCGCCAAGTTACCACTGGGTTTATTGATGGCGATGATAAGCCAGGCATGATAGTTACCAACCAGGGCCGTGCTTCTACTTTTATTTTTGTAAATACCAGTGTGTCCGGTACTTTATCCTTTAACTCAAAAGTTGATTTTGCCAATACGCCCGGAAGCGGCCCCGAAAACCGTTTTTATAGTTGATTTTGATGGCGATAGCAAAATGATATAGTAGTACCCAACAATAACTATAATTCACTAAGCACTATTTCTGTTTGTAAGAATATGGCCGAAGGGGGCATTATTACTTGTGCCCCCAGGCTAGGCCTTACAACGGGCTTAAACTAGTACACGTACCACCTTGCCATTGGCGATATAGGTGGAGATGGCAAGATGCACATTATAGCTAATAACCAAACCAATAATAGTATAAGCTTGTTAAGGAACACCTCCGTAAGCGGGGTAATTTCTTTTAAGCCGAGTATTGGCGTGGCATTTTTTGGAAATGTAAGGCGCCCACTATGCCTGAGTGATGTGGATGGCCATGGCCGGCCGGATATTTGCGAAAACTATATTATTGAACCTCTGTTATTTATACCTTCCTCCATGTACCTGACAAGCCAACAAAAAAATCTTTTTTACCAACCAAAGCTTGTGAAGGCACCAAGGTAACCATAACCGGCAGCAGCTTGTATGGCGCTATTGCAGTAGGTTTTAGAGGCATTGCGGCAACTTATTTCACCGTTTTATCTTTTACTACTATTTAGGCTATTGCAGGTGCCGGCGCCTCCGGCGATGTAAAGGTTACTACCCCTTGCGGCATTGCAACACTTGGCATATTTGCTTTTACTACCGCTACTGCTGCTGCACCGGTAAGCATTAGCGCAGCTGGGTTAACAGTGTGTACGGGTACAGAAATTACCCTTACAGCCGTACCCGTAAATGGTGGCGCAACACCGGTGTACCAATGGCAGTTAAACAATATTGCTGCCGGTACATACAGTGCAATTTTTACCAGCAATCCTTTAAAAAATAGGGATTTTATAACAGTTGCTATGTCATCTGCCTTTGCTTGTGTAGCGGCTCCCGGCAACAGCAAGTTATGTTATAGCTAGTGTATTGCCGGCTGCTGTAGCCACTATACAAATCTCTGCAAGCCAACTGCCCATGTGCCCCGGAACCAGTATTACTTTTACCCTACCACCACAAATGCCGGAACTGCACCAAGCTATAACTGACAGGTAAATGGTAAAGATGCAGCAGCAAATAATGATAGCTATACAAGCAATCCCCTTGTTGATGGCGATGTTGTTGCTTGTGTGCTTACAAGCAATTATGCCTGCGTGGCGCCTGCAGTTGTTACCTCTAACAGCTTGCCAGTTAGCGTGGCTGCCAGCGTGGCCCCTTCAATACTTATTGAGGCCATTACAAATAATATTTGTACTGGCACCATGGCAACGTTTATCGCTACTGCTATTAATGGTGGTGCCAACCCTTTATACCAATGGTATGTAAATGGTACTGCAGTTGGTGCAATTAATGTGTTGTACACCAGCAATACATTTGCAGATGGGGATGTTGTTGCCTGCAGGCTTACCGATGCTGGTTCGTGCAATGCTACTGCTACTGCTACATCTAACCAAATACTGATGCATGTAAATTTAATAATAGCACCATCGCTATATATTACTGCATCACCAAATAATATTTGCCTCGGAACACTGGTAATTTTTACATCAACTGGCAGCAATATTATTTCGGCTGCCACATTTAAATGGAAATTAAATGGCTGCAATACAGGCGTAGCGCATACGGCCTATCAAAATAATAGCCTGGCAAATGATGATAAGGTTTATTGTGAAATGATTACTGCTTCAACTTGTACCGCTACTCCTTATATCAATTCGGATACTATCAGCATGGATGTAAAACCAATAGCGGCAATTTCATTCAATCCATCCAATCTGGGCATAACACTGGGTTCTTCTATACAACTAACTGCTACTGTTGCCAGTGCTTTTAACAGTTATGTGTGGGCACCCGCAACAGGCCTTAACAATACCGCTATTTTAAACCCTATAGCAAGCCCGCTAAGTACCACTACTTACAAGCTTAGTGTTATAACCGAAAATTGCATGACTGATAAAAGCCTTACTGTTACGGTGCTGAAAGATATTTTTATCCCATCATCTTTTAGCCCTATCGGAGATGGGAACAATGATGTTTTTAGGATACCGCCGGGCACCTATTTTAAGCTTGTTACTTTTGTTATGTATGACAAATATGGAAATGAAATTTTTAAGGCAGCCGATATAAGCTAAGGCTGGGATGGTACTTACAGGGGGAAGCCTTACCGGCGGTTGCTTGTGTTTATATGATAAAAGGGACTGGCATTAAAGGGCTGGCTATTTTAAAAGGCAGTATTTTGTTGCGTCAGTAAAAAGGTGCTTTTTATGTTTATTTAATAATTAGGCCGCTTGTGCTTAAACATTGCGTTTATACGTAAGGCCCTGTATTTTTTTTGTTAATAAGAATAAAAAACAACATCAAGCCCGCCAGCATAAACCGGTATTCACGGTGATGCAAATAGAAAGGCAGGCTCCCTTTTCTCAAAAAGAGGGTTCCTGGCGTTTTCATATTTATAGATTGTAAACAAATTGGTAGAATCAAGGCTCCTTCTTTGGAGGTAATTAAAGTAGTTGTAGTTTTTGTTGTGGTAAATTAATACTAGTGAATAATTATCATAATGGCAGTTAGCATTTACTGAATACCTATTTTCTTAACAAACGCATTACCATCATCAATTTCCTTTGCAAAATAAGTACCAGGGGGTAACTGAGGCAGTCAAAATAATACATGAGACAGAGATAGTAATGCTTTCTGAACCAACGGCATTATAACTAATAACTCTGCCAAAACCGCCACATTTATTATTCAATGCCGTTAAGTTAGGGTTTGTACTATTTTTTACCTCACCCCCAGCCCCTCTCCAAAGGAGATGGGGGCGTAACCCTTCGGGTCGAAAACCAGTTAATTTAACGGCATTGATTTATTATTAGTAAAAGTGCCCTTGCTAATAACCAAGCAATGGCAAGCACTATCGGAGCTTACCGATACTGCTTCCCATTGCTTGGCTGTGCCTGAAAATTTGTAACGGCTACATTTATAAGCGTAGTGCCCGCACCTACTCCGTAGGCTTACATAGCACCGCCGCCACCAGCAACACTTGTTGTTGCCGGGCCTGGTATTATTAAGTGTTAGCCCGGTTATACAAGCATTATTGCGCTTTATATGGACACATTACAATTTAAAAATATCGGGCTTATGCCCGGCAATAATTTTGACGATAACTGATGATAATCAGATGTTGCTTAGTTAAAAGGCCTTCTTGCCGTACTTATACTTCAGCGGCTAATTTTTGCATTGACGTAAAAATTAGGCTATTTGCTATTTTTTGTTTCTAAAAAAGCCTACTAAAAAGCTGGTGGTACATTTTACCCCAATTACTATTTTTTGAGTTACGGCAGCTTTATTCTTTTATAAATGATGTATTAAGCTGCAGCGTTTTGCCGGATATTTGTAATTGGTACCTACCCGCTGGCAAATAATTGTTTACTGTAAAACTATGGGTTAAGTTACCGGCGCCCGTATGCTGCACCGTAACTTTTTTCAGCAGCTTGCCATCTACCGAATATAACTGCAGCATATATGCCCCGCTGGCAATATTAGTAAACTGTACGGTAATTGTATTGCCTAAAACAGTGCTGCCATATACTGCTATCGCAGGCGCGGCAGTGCTTTTATCTATAGTTACTTTTACTACCTGGCTATAATTTTCTTTGCCATTAAAGTCAGTTTCTTTTATCCGGTAGTAATAAAGGCCTGCTACTACATTTTTATCAAGCCAGGCATAAGCAGCCCCACCGCCGTTATTTGCTGTAGCAGGCAAAGTGGCGGCTGTTATAAAAGTATTGCCCGTGGCAGAAATTTGCACAGCGTATTCTTTTACATTTATTTCGGTAGCAGTTTTCCAATCAACGCTAATATCCTTTTGTACCGGGTAAGCTTTTACCGATGTAAAGGTAACCGGCAGTGGTGCCTGCCCACTAAATACTATGCTAAACCTATTGGCGGCAAAAGAGGCGGCATCGCTATTAACGGTAAAATTAATATCGGTAATGCCTTCCATATTTAAGGGGGTATTGTTATTGGCCGATAAATAATTATCTTTTAATACAGCGTACAAGCCACTGCTACCCAAGGCTTCCGTAGTTAGCTGCAAGGTGTAATTTTGTTTTTTAAGGTTGTACACATTTAAAAAAGTGGTATCGCTGCCATCAATGGTATGCCTGCGTTCTATAGCAAGCGCTGTGCCTTGCCTGCCTATAGACATGCTTTCTGCAAGCCCGTATAATTTTTTCGAATCGTCCCTATCTACCAGGTTAACACTTTGGTCGCTGTAGGTTGTAAGCACACCATCCAGTACGGAAAGGGTATTTGCTGTATCTGCGGCCAGCATATTTACTCTTAGCTTGCTGTTAATGCCCATAGGCCTAAAAACCGCATCGTTGCCGCCGGTTGCTTTATCGGTTTCTTTTATGGTTAAGGTGCCTGGGTTAGTGCCATCCTGCGACTCAATAAAAAAAGCTTCGCCACTTGCAATATATCGGCTTAACGGGCTTGTCATGGTGGTTGCATCATAAGTAGAACCGTTCCATGAAAAGGTTACATAACCTCCAAAGCCAGTACTGCCATTGAGCTTAGGGTCCCACAAATAAAATTTATCATTTACGTTGGCCTTTGTAAGGGCATGAAAATCTATTGCTGCCGGGTACG
>JANXVN010000038.1 GCA_025351645.1 Ferruginibacter sp. | reverse complement strand
TATCTAGCCCGAAACTCGAGTTGCTGACTTGCCTTTAGTAATTAGTGAATATTTAATTGTCGAAAGTAAAGATATGAGCCCGAACAAATGCTTCACTAATGTTACAACAGATCAGAGCCCCAAACAGTTTTCATAAAAAATATATCTTATACCAAACTGCATCTGCCATCTTGAAAGTAAATCAGGACTTGCAGTAAATGTGCCTTTTGTAGATGGATCAAAATTAAATTGTGGTTTGCCGGTTCCGCTAAAACTTGCTACCGAAATTGGCTGATAGAATCCGGAGTTTGTTGCAAGTTTTCTTACACCCCAGTTGCTGCTTAGCAAATTTCCAAAATTTTGAATATCTAAACTAAACTGGATGGTATTATTTTTCTTGCCATTTTTAAAAACGAAATCCTGTAAAATACGAATGTCTATCTGGCTAAACCAAGGTGTAGAACCCGCGTATTTTTCAGTAAACATACCACGTCTGCTGCTTAAATATTTATCAGATGCTATGTAATTTTTAAATGCTGCCTGTTGTACGGCCGGTGATTGTGTTACACCCATTGCATCTAAATAATTTATAAAGGTCATCGTTGTTATTTCTGCATCTGTGGGTACATACAATAAATCATTTGTACTCGTTCCGTCATTATTTATGTCTCCACCATACACATAAGCAAAACGATCGCCACTTGTCCAGCTGCTAAACAAAGAAACAGTTGTAGCATACATTTTTTCTTTACCGTATTCAAACTTCTTAATACCTGCCAATACAAAACGATGTTTGTTACCATACAAAGAAGTAGAATTTCTTGCTTCATTTGCATTGTTTAAAACCGGGTTTCTGTCAAATGCATCACTAGAAATTTCTGCTGAGATGGAACTTGCATCTTTAGCAATTAAATAATTGTAAGATGCCTGTAAATACAAACCATTTTTAAATGACTGCACTGCCTGTAAACTGGTATTAAACTGGTAACCGGTGTTTTTTGCATTTGTAAAAACATAAGTATTGTTGGTTGTAAAAGCACCATCAGTGCCTTTATCAGATGCTTTATAAATCTTTCGATTATCGCCTGTTCCGGAGTTTAAAACACCTGTTGGCGTACCAAGATTATAATTACGAACCATCATTGCTCTTCTGTCTTTTGTATAAGCTACATCAGCAGAAAATATGGTTCCGGTTTTTAGTTTATAATCAAAGCCTAAATTGTTTCTCCAAACCTGTGGCCATTGAAAATTCTTATCAGTTGCGTTGTAAAAACCGGTGTAAGGATTAGCCTGTTGGTTACCTAACCATACAAACGGAAAGCGACCTGTAAACAAGCCTGTGCCGCCTCTTAAAACTGCAGTTCTATCACCATTTACATCCCAGTTAAAACCAATTCGTGGCGATAGTAATGGCTTTCTTGTAGGGAATTTAGTATTGTCTAAATC
The DNA here is from genome assembly GCA_025351645.1 of Ferruginibacter sp. GTDB lineage: Bacteria > Bacteroidota > Bacteroidia > Chitinophagales > Chitinophagaceae > Ferruginibacter. The sequence goes on along the minus strand of JANXVN010000038.1, from coordinate 2,108 downwards.
TTTGCCTACGCCATTGCTAACTCTGTTGCCGTTGGCATCAAACAAAATCTGTGGATCGTTGTTGGCAATTGTTGGCGACCCTTCCTGAAAAGTTCCTTTAAAAGTTCCGTCGCCGTTAAAGTTTGGATTCTTAAAACTTGCATTGCTATACGAAGGCGCATCTACTCTTAAACCATAAGTCAATTTGAAATTTTTAGTTAGTTTCCATTCATCCTGCAAATAAGCAGATGCCTGGGCTACCGTTAAATAATAAAAAGTCCATTGGTTGGCAGCTGCTCTGTTTTTAGCATACGCAGCATCCACACTTAACGGATAAGCGCCAAAAACATAAGCACCGTCTACAGGTACACTGTCTCTAAAAGTTTTAATATCTGCATTGCTGAAAACCGCAGGACCATAACCTGTTAAATTAAATGAATTAGCAAATTTAAATGACTCATAAGCCACACCTGCTGTGATAGTATGCCTAGGCAAAATAATATTGAAATTGTTTGTTGCCTGAAAAGCATCCTGATTTAAAATATTATTTATTGAAAAAGGCTCGTGGCCGGCAATAATATACCTAACATTGTTTTTAGTGATATTCACAACCGGAAAAGGTGTAGATAATGCATCTCTTTTATCTCTGAATGTTGTGTAAACCAATCTAAGTTTGTTTGCATATCTGCTGCCAAAACTTGATTTTAATTCCGTACCAAAAGACTGTAGTTTATTGTTGATTCTATAACCGGAATTTCTAAACTGCATTGTTGTAAAATCAGGACCTCTGCGACCAATGGCACTTGGGTGTGCAGGTTTTTCTTTTGAAGCATCTAAACCGTTGTAGGTAAATGAAAGACTGTTGTTGTTATTGATTACCCAATCTAATTTTGCAAGCCACTTGCTGCTTTTTTGTTTGTAATTAAATCCTTGATAGTCGCCCGTTTCGTAACCAAATTTGTTTTTAAGAATCGTTCTTACATCAATTAAATCCTGTTCAAGTACTCTTGATACATTGCTTTTATCACCGTTGGTTGAATTTTTTCCAACAAAAGCTGTTGGTGCATCCTGACGCTGTTCTGTTTCAAAATTTAAGAAATAAAATAATTTATTTTTAATAACTGCACCGCCAATTGCTGCACCAGTTTGGTATTGATCAAGTTTTGGAACAACAATTTTATTCCCGTTTATTTTTTTCCCCGTAAGGTTTTCGTTTCTATAAAAACCATAAACTGTACCCGCAAATGTATTGGTACCGCTTTTTGTAACCGTGTTTACACCCGCACCTGTAAAGCCTGCCTGTGTTACATCGTAAGGTGCAATGTTAACCTGTATCTGATCTATTGCATCTAAAGATACCGGCTGCGAACTTGTTTGTCCACCCGGTGTTGGCGCATCTAAACCAAAAGGATTATTAAACACAGCACCGTCTAAAGAGTAGTTATTGTACTGTCCATTTTTACCGGCAAATGAAGTTCCGTTTACGGTTGAAGAAGCTGACGGGGTAAGTCTTGTAAAATCATCCGCAGACCGGGAAATAGTTGGTAGTTGTCGAATTTGACGTGAGCTTATATTTGTAGATGCTCCGGTGCGTTGATTATCAAATAATTTTGATTTTGATAAAACGGTTACTTCATTAAGATTTACAGAAGTTGTTTGTAATTTAAAATCTACAGTCGTATTTTGTCCTAATTCCAACGAAATATTATTTTCTGTTTTTTCTTGAAATCCGGTGAAAGAAACACTGATGCTGTAAGGACCACCGACCCTTAAATTTGGTACCGTATAAGAACCGTTACTTTGGGTAATCGTCGTTTTATAAATACCTGCATTGCTGTAAGAAATTTTTACTGTAGCTCCGGAAAGAGTTTTGCCTTCTAAAGAAGTAATATTTCCACTTAGCGTTGCAGTGGTAACCTGTGCATTTGTGCAATAGCCTACGCCTGTTGCACAAAAAAACAGCATTAATCTGATTAATTGTTTGTATGTCATAAAAGTTGTTAATGGTTAAGTAACAAAACTATAACAATTACATAATCTCCAATATTATCTTTAAGCTAACTGCTATATTTTGATCTTTTATTTCTTATATTTAATGCTGCATTTTTATCAAAGACAGCGTACATACC
>JANXVN010000005.1 GCA_025351645.1 Ferruginibacter sp. | reverse complement strand
ATTACAGGTTATTAGCTAAAACCATTTTAATTCCTCACTTCAACTTCATCTGTTCATAAAATAATAATGATTAGGATTTACAATTAACTACTGCCCGAGAGAATGGATTAAAACATCCATATTCTTTAAAGGATCAATTTGCCTATTTTTAACTTCAAAACAAGAGGTACCTCAAAATCTTATTCTACTATCAAACCTTTAACTGACGGAACTTTACGTTTTTCTGCAAAGTGGAAGTCTAATTGAGCTGAAATGTTTCATTGATACATAAATTATAAGCTCCGGTGTTTACAAGCATTTTAACTAGTGAATGTTTTATTTCCTACCGCCCGATAACATTTTACCGAACAGGGCAATATCACTTGCAGTAATCAATTCAATTTCTGAATCGACTCCATATTGTCTATTTACTATCTAAATCTACTTTTTGTGTTGACAAATTAACCTATGCTTTTTATAATTTGAGCTTGTGTTTAAAAAAAGGCTATTATATTTATTGTTATCAATATTTATGTTAAATGAGTCAATTTCTGCCATTTTATTAATATCATAAAGTTTTGAATACTTTCCTATACTGCAAGTTCGCTAAAAATATAAACATGTATTGCCTGGGATTTTATGATATGACTATCTAATATAATTCTTTAATTGAAGCACATTTAAGTTTACATTTTTTGCATGTCAACTCCATAAATTCTCTTCAATTTTTTCGTCCAAATATTCTAATTTTTTTAAAAATTAATTATTATTTATCCCAACCTTTTGTTAATGGCATGTTGTATATCATAAAGAGTAAAAGAAATTTTCTATTTGTCTCCTTGGATAAAATATAAATACTTAATTCTTATTCGCCTGCATAAAACAATCACATAAAATTTAAACTGAAAACTGTAAGTAAAATGGATATAAATGCTGATTTAATTACCCGCACAATTAATGGAGACGAAATAGCATTTAAAAAGATTTACAGTAAAATCTCAGGGAAAGTATATGCTATTTGTTTAAGGTATGCTAAAAATATTACCGAGGCTAACTTTTATTTTGAAGAATCTTATTTAAATATTTATAAAAATCTTAAGCGCTATAATTATAGAGAGGTATTTGAAAATTGGGCAGATGAAGAAACTGTAAATACTTGTTTGTTTTTAATTAAAAAAAATGTTTTTTTTAAACCGCTTGCAATTGGATTGAACATGGACGAAAATAATATAGAATTTGATAACAAAATTGAAACAGGCCTTTCATTTGAAAATCAATTAATAATTGCTTTGCAAAATATAAGTGTGGGATATAGAACTATTTTAAATTTATATTATATTGAACAGTACGGACTTTCTAAAATAGGAAAGTTATTTGGAATATCATTGGCTGAATGCAAATTGCGATTAAAAACTGCAAATACTCTTTTTAAACAACAATTGCCCAATATAATTTTAGATGAAATGCTAAATAGGAGGGCCTCTCCAAACAGTGGAAGGTAAAGCTTACACTGAAACAAATAAAAAGGATTTAATGCCTTTAAGTCAGGGCCTCTTTTCCACTTCTTTTGAGAGGGTTAGGGATAGTTAAATAGTACCATCTAATCTCTTAATTTGATGGTATTGAAATAAAATCATGAATTCAATAAAAACTTAAAATTTAGCTTTGTTCAATTATTACAACATTAAATAACTTTTAATTATACAATCTGTATTTTTTATTAAAATATAAAATAAATCTTTTACGGTTAAACGTAACGATAAGACAAAACTTAAATTTTACAGAGCCTATTATCCATAACACCAGCCAATTAATAGATTCATTAAGTTCATTTCCAATTTAGGAAATTTAATGACAAACATATATCTACTGAACTTATTTTTTAAATTTTAATTCATACAAAAAATCGCCTTCAGTTTGAGGGTACATACTTATTATTTCACTTAAAAAAAACAAAATGAAAACTACAAAAATCAGTATTAAAATTTTAGCTGCAGGCTTAACATTGCTTGCGTTTACAGCTTGTAAAAAAGACAAAGTCGTAACTACAGTTGGAAAAGATATTACGACTGTTGCAAAATCACCAATCGATAGATTTTCGAGTACCGCCGGCCACCTGTTTGTTCGCACTGCAACAAATGGATTACCAGCGGCTAACGCGGCTATTAATTATGATGTGGCTCCATTTATTACCACCGGATTTTCGCCAACCGGCGCAATAACCCAGTATTATAATTTTGATGCGCAATCAGCCACACCAGATGACATCTATGTATTTTTTACCACAGGTTCAACCACACCACTTGTTGGTCAATATAATGTAATACCTACTATACCTGGTGATGTTGGATATAGTGATTTTTGGAAAATAAATAAAGTTACCGTTCCTGTTGGCTTTGTAGTTAATTCGTTAACCAGTGAAGCAGCGATTATTGCCTCAGGTTATGTAATTACAAAAACTTCTACCATTGTTAACTGCCCTGTAGTTCCTTACGGGTCAACTGCTTCAAAAAAGTTTGGTGGTGGAGCTCAAGTTTTAACCTTGGGTTGGTATAAAGATAAGGCCATTGCTTATTTTAATTTTACAGAAAAAGCCTTAGTGGCTTCGGCTGCTGGCACCTTAATGACGTCTCCAATTTATGTATGTTTTAATGATAATATTGCGGGTCCATCATCCGGATTTAAAGTAGAAACTGGTACAGCACAAACACATAATGTATTATCTACCACACCATCAAGCAGTACATATTCACCACTTTGGCAGGTTAAAGTGCTTGACAATGCTAATTTTAGTACCATAAAAGATTTGCCAACGGCTATGAACGCAAAATTATTAAACGCAAATGCAGCTTTAGTTAATTGCCCTACCATTAAGTAAATTCTCTGGCTTGTTTAATTTAATTATTTATGAAAATAAATTATAACCAATTTTATAGGTGATAAAAATAAAAATTATCCATTATTTTAAGTTAGTTGAACAAAAAGAGGCGTCTTTCAAAAAGATAGCCTCTTTTTTGTATTTATTAACTAAGTTTTATTATAGTGTAAATTTAAACTTTTGTACTTACGAAAAAATAATACTAGCTTTTTCGTTAAGGTAACTTATCTCTTTTATATCATCCTGCGGCAAATCATCTAAATTTTCTAATCAGTAGATTTTACTTTCATACAATATGGCGGCACCTTTAAAACCTAAATCTGCTATAGTTATGATCATTAACTTCAAGCAAAAGCAACTATTTTTTTGTTACAGCACGTTCAAGTAAAAAGAAGACGGTCTTTAATATGAAGTTTTGCACGATAGTAGCCATTACTCATTTGGCAAACGTCGGAATTTTTTAAATCTCCGCTTACTAGTTGCTATTAATCTTGGTTAAAACTCTTTTAAACGGTTTTACTATCAAGCTGGTTATAGAATAAAATAAGTAGCATTAAAAGGATAGAATAGTATTACAAATATAGATCAATGCCGTTAAGTTAAGGATCTATATGTTTGTCTTTACCTCACCCTAACCCTCTCCAAAGGAGAGGAAAGGTCTTAACTTAACGGCATTGGTTGATATATAATGAAACTAAAATATTTTATATTTAGATATTGATATTTAAATTTTATTATAGAAATTGCACTATTTTATAAATAAATATATAATGAAAATTTAATGACTATCCGTAATTAGGTGCAAGCTAATTACGGATAGTATATTTGCTATACAAATTAGCAAAATGAATATAGACAATTTTTTTTCTGAGTTTTCTACGGAGAGTGCTTGCAAACGCTACTTTAAATCACAACGTGCATCTAAAGGCATTGTTTGTAAAAAATGTGGGTGTACCCAACATTATTGGATTGAGAATTT
>JANXVN010000303.1 GCA_025351645.1 Ferruginibacter sp. | reverse complement strand
ACTTAGGTCGAAATTTTTGTAACTAAAACCGAGGTTGATGCCGTAGGTAAATTTAGGGTTGGGGTTGCCGATAAAAGTACGGTCGTTGGCATCTACCTGCCCATTGCCATCTACATCCGCATAGCGAAAACGCCCAACGCCTTCATCCGTCTGGTACGTTGCATCCGGAGTGCCGGTGGCTTTTTGTGCTTTTAAATCTGCTGCTGCAATCTCCGCAGCATCATTCCAAAAACCAGCTATCTTATAACCATAAAAAGCACCTACGGGATGGCCGACTTCATTACGGATAAACTTAGTGCCAAACTGCCTTGCACTACCGGAGAAGAAGTAATTTATATTATCTGTTACTTTAGTGATGCGGTTGTTATAACTGGTGAACGTTACGGTGGCGTTAAATTTCAAGTCATGCGTAATATTGGCATTGGTACTTAGGGCAATATCGAAGCCATTGTTTTTTGCTTCGGCAACATTGCGGTAAGCTGGTACGCCACGGCCATAAGTACCAGGCAATTCAGGATTATATAAAAGGTCTGAAATGTTCTTTTGGTAGTAATCTGCAGATATGCTGATAGCCCCTTTCAGCAACACAGCATCTATACCAATATTGGTGTTGGCATCTTTCTCCCATTTAGCATCGGGGTTTCCAATTTGCCCTGCCTGAAAGCCTTGTTGTATGCTATTATTGGTACCGCCGATATCGTAATAGGAAGAGTTTTTATTTTGTGTGTAAGTGGTGTACGCATTGTCTGCACCCAAATTTATCTGGTTACCCATAACGCCCCATCCGCCACGGATTTTAAGGTCTGTTAGCCAGCCTATGCTTTGCATAAACTTTTCCTGGCTAATGCGCCAGGCCGCACTTACTGCTGGGAAGTACCCATATTGAAAGGTCTTGAATTTAGAAGAACCATCCCTGCGGAGCGTTCCGCTGATTAAATATTTATCTTTAAAACCATAATCCAATCTTGCAAACTGCGACCATAATCCTTCTGAATACCTTGAGCTATAATTTGTCTTTACGCCAGAGCCGCTTGATAACGTTGTATAATTAGGGTCGAAAGAAAGGTAGCCATAGGTAGTACCACCAACAGTCTGCGATTTTGAATCGTACGCTTCTGTACCTACGAGCACTTGTATATTATGTACGTTGTTGAAATTTTTGTGGTAAGTTAAAGTGTTGGTCCAGGTCCATACATTGCCGGAGTAAGAGCCTTCGCTATAAGAGTTGGTGGGCGTGTTTTCCTGGTTTTCGTAAGTTGGATAACTGAAGCTATGCGAATTGCCGGAATAGTTTTCGCCACCAAAACTTGTATGCAGGGTAAAGTTTTTAAGGAAGTCCACATCAACAAACATATTGCCGAACAAACGGTTGTCTAATTTCCTGTCGTTTGCAGTACGTTGTTGTGTTGCTACGGGGTTTGGTGCATCGCCTAGTTGCCCGCCGTAGTTGCCGCCATAATTACCTTTAATATCATATATAGGTATAATAGGTTGTTGCCTGAAAGTGTACGCCACGGCGCTATACGGCTGTAGTGCGCCAATTTTTGGGTTCTGCGAAATAGAGTAAGAAAGGTTCTCTCCTATCCTTATATTTTTGGTTACACTATAAGTTGTGTTAGCACGGAGCGTATATCTTTTAAGGTAAGTATTTATCAATGTGCCTTGCTGGTTTACGTAGTTGAAAGACAGGAGGTATTTAGCATTGCCTGATGCGCCGCTCACATTAATATTGTGGTTGGTGGTGGGTGCATTTTTAAAAACTGAATGGTACCAATCTGTACCTGGCTTATTCGCTTTTACGATATGATAAAAAGTACCAAGGTCGTTTACGCTGGTATAATTTGGGTTGATGTTATAGAGCGATGGCTCAACGCTTGGGTCGCCTTCGTGTACACCCATTGGAAAAATATAATCTGGCAATACCGGTGTAGTGCCGCCGCCATATAATTTATCGGGCGAGCCGCTGGTTATAGGTGTGCCTGAATTAGCGAAGGCATCAAACTTAAGCTGGGCTTGTTCCTGCGGGTTAAGCATGTGGTACACGTTTCCCTTTTTAGGTATCTGGGTGCCATAGTAACTATCGTAAGAAACAATTGGCTTACCGGTTTTTCCTTTTTTTGTGGTGATGATAATTACACCATTAGAAGCCCTGGAACCATAGATAGAAGCGGCGCCTGCATCTTTCAACACTTGTATAGAAGCAACATCGTTAGGGTTAATATCCCCGATGCTTTGCGTAGGTACCCCATCTAAAACATACAGTGGCGTATTATCGCCAAAAGTGTTGATGCCCCGTATGCGCACCTGCGGTTCTTCGCCCGGTTGCCCGCTGCCAATTACCGTTACACCCGCCGCCTGGCCCTGCAACTGGTTGGTGATCAGGCTGGTTGGCTGCTTGTTCATTTCCTCTACATTTACCACACTCACCGAACCTGTTAAATCTCTTTTACGCTGGGCGGTATAACCAGTAACTACTACTTCATCCAATGGGTTCTTTACTGTTTCTAATAAAATATTAATAGTTTCTGAAGCACTCACTTTAACTTCTTTAGCAACAAAGCCGATGTAGGATATTACCAGCGTTGCCGAACTTGCAGCAACAGTAATTTCGAAGTATCCTTTACTATCCGACACTACAGAAGCTGTACCTCCTTTAACGCTGATAGTAGCCCGTACAAGCGGCTCTTTTGTTGTAGCATCCAACACAAAGCCTTTGACTGAAATATCCAGCAAGCTATTGGTATTGCCCAATGGCAAATTTTCTTTTGGCTTGATGGCGATAATATTTCCCTGTATAGAATAAGTAAATGGCTGCTGGCTAAAACATACGTCCAGCGCCTTCGACAGCGGAACATCTTTTACATCTACACTTACCGGCAAGCCTTTTTTCAACAAATTGCTTTTGTAAAAAAAAGAATAGCTAGTCTGTTTTTCAATGGCTTTAAACACTGTTTCCAGCGAGGCGTTTTTGATAACCAGCGTAACTTTTTGCTCTGCATTTGCAGTGGCTGAAACTAATAAAAAGAGGATTGTTAGCAAGCGCATTTTCATCAGCGAAAACGGCTTGACGAAGCTTTTTTGTTTAATACGGTAACTCGTACAAGTATCATTGGTTTGCATATTTAAAGTATTGTTTTGGTTAACAATGTTAGTTCTCTTTGCTCTTAGGTTATGTACATAAATTGTACAAACTGCACTTTTCACAGGGTTTCGCCCTGTATTGTGGAATGGATCCCTTTTAGGGCTTGTTTTGTATGGGGGTGGAAATTATACTTTTATTATTTTGGTTGGTTTCCCTTTATCAATTATCCATTAAAAAATTATCCATTACCCTATGGCATTACAATAAGGCGCTTGCCTTCTATCCTAAAATGAACCTGCGTTTGTTCCAGCGCGCCAAGCACTTCGCTTACTTTCGCATCCATGGGCAGCTTACCGCCGAAGCTGTCTTTTGGTAAGGCGCCTTCATAAGCAATCTCTAAATCGAACCATCTTCCTATTTGCCGCATTACAGATTGTATGTCGGCATTGTTGAACATAAACACGCCATTCTTCCAGGCAACGGCCTCTTCAATATCCGCATTGCTGATGGTTTGTATTGCCCCTGTTTTATACAGCCTTGATTGTTGCCCAGGTACCAGCATCGCCACATCCGCAGCGTTAGATACCTGCACGCTCCCTTCCAGCAACGTTGTTTTTATAGCGGCTTCATCTGCGTAAGCATTGATATTAAAGTGTGTGCCCAAAACCTTTACTTCCATATTATTAACGGTTACCACAAAAGGCTTTGCCTTATCTTTTGCTACTTCAAAATAGGCTTCTCCAGTTATAGACACGCTTCTTAAATTGCCCACAAACGCAGCCGGGTAGCGGATGGAAGAAGCTGAATTCAACCAAACTTTAGTACCATCCGATAATATTAATTGGTACTGCCGCCCTTTTGCGGTGGACATCGTATTGTATAATACTTCGCCGGCATCGGTGCCTTTAACAGCATACACAATCTCTCCATTTTTATTAACAATGGTAGTGCCTCCCTGCGATGCCAGTTGTCCGTTACCTGCGCTATCCAAAACAATTTGTTGCCCGTTAGATAAAGTAAGCACCGCCCCTTTTGAGCCCGGCAAGGCATCCGCCGCTAGTGGTTGTTTAAGTTGCTTTACTATTACTGCAACCGGTTTTATAACCGATTTTTGCATGGAGAAATAACCTGCAAAACTTATTACTCCAATTAAAATTGCCGCCGCCGCAATGCGCCACAGGTACATCATCCCAATGGATAATTTCTTTTTGTTGCCATCAATGATAGTATCAAATATCAAAGCTGCTTTTTCTGGCGACAGCATTTGATGGGCCATTAATTCATCAGACAAGCCCTTATTAATTTCGGCTTCCAGCAGTTGCTTAATTCTTAAGCCGTTAATTGGGTGCTGCATAATAGCCATCAGCTCCTTCCTTTCGGAAGGTGTACATGCATCATCCTTATACTGTTCAAACAAATATTTTATACGGGGTAAACCAACATCCATAAAATTGTATTTGGCCATATAACTGGCAGTTATATACAAAGGACGTATGAAAGGGAAAAGAGGGGCAGTTAAAGAAAGATTATTTTTAAAAGTAAAAATAGCAGGCTGGAGCCAACCACAATTTCACCTTTATCGGCAAGGTAAGCCCTTACATTCCTCAGCGCTTCCATAATATGTTTCTTCACCGTTTCGCGGGAGATATTTAATTGCAAGGCAATCTCATCATGCTTTAAACCCTGCATGCGGCTGAGCTCAAAAACCTTTTGTTGCTGTGGCGGCAACTGCACTATAGCCTGCTTTATTAATCCTTCTAATGCACGTAGGTCAACTGTTTCAAAAGCGCCTTCCATAGCAGGTTGTGTGGCATAAATACTTTTAGTTAAAAAAGATTCCTGGCAGGCTTTGCGGCGCAGCAAAGTATAAATATGGTTAAGGGTTAGGGTGTTGAGGTATTTACTAAAATCATTTATTTCGGGCAATACTTTTCGGTTTATCCAAATTTTACTGAACACTTCCTGCAGTACATCTTCCGCCTCAGTGGGTGATTTTAAAAACTTGCAGCCGAAATAAAATACCTGGTTCCGGTACTGCTCATATAACTCACGAAAAGCCTGCTCCTTGCCAGCTGCCACTTGTTGCAACAGGGTTAAGTTGGTATGATGGAACAACGGCTTCAATAATATTTTATGTTAGTTTAGCTTTAATAAATATAACAAAAATTATAATCGCTTTAATTTTTTATAAGGTGGGCACAATGTGTTAATCTTTAAAAGATGAACTAATTTTTTTACCGCGTTTAATTTAAAAATGAAAAAGATAAGGTAACCTACAACAATAGCTGGACGCTTTTTTGAGATAATAGCGAACTTGAATTGACACTAGAATTTTGTGAAAAATACCAGTTAAGTTATTTACTGATGTGCTAATGTGACATTTTTTAAGACTGATTTTTCTTAGGTTTATTTAATTTCACTGTTAACCGCAAAGGATTCTATTTAATCGACAGGCTGAACTTTATTAGCACATTAGCCAATTAGGTCATTAGCCATTACCTAAATACTTTTAACACAACGAAAGCCGAGGTTATTGCCTGCGCTATTGGTTTCGCCTTTGCCACGGCTGCCTGCTTTGTAGCGGATACAATATTGGTCGCTGCATAAAAAAGAGCCGCCACGCTGTACATGTTTTTCAAGCCCTGGCTCTTCCGGGTCGTAACTATCTTTTGGCCCTGTGGGATTATTTTGAGGGCTGGCCGTATAATAATCAGGGCGGTAAAGGTCGTAGCACCATTCCCAAACATTGCCATCCATATCGTATAAGCCAAATGCGTTGGCAGGAAAAGATTTTACAGGCGCGGCTTCTTTGTAGCCATCTTCCAAGGTATTTTTATCAGGAAAATTCCCCTGGAAAATATTGGCTGCCCACTTGCCACCAGGCTTTAACTCTTTACCCCAATAGTATTGCTGGTGCTGCTGATTGCCCCTTGCCGCAAACTCCCATTCGGCTTCTGTAGGCAAGCGTTTGCCCGCCCATTTGGCATAGGCCGCCGCATCTTGATAACATACTTGTACTACCGGTTCGCTTTGTTTTTTTTGGATAGAGCTGTTAGGGCCTTTTGGATGTTTCCAACTGGCAGCGTTTACGTACGTCCACCATTGCATGGCATCATTTAATGGCACCGAATGTGATGGCGGCGTGAAGACAGCAGAGCCGGGTACCAACTTATCGGCAGCCACACCGGGATAATCTTTTGGGTTTAAGGGCCGCTCTGCAATGGTGATATAATTTGTGCCCTTTATAAATTTTTCAAACTGCGCATTAGTCACTTCATGTTCATCCATCCAAAAAGAATTGACGGTAACCTCATGGAGCGGCTTGCTATCTTCAAAAGCTTTGGTGCCCATTTCAAATGTGCCGGCAGGTATCAATACCATTTCAGCGTTATTGCTTTTATTGACGGCGGGCTCAACAAGCTCATGCTGCGCCGCATTTATCACCAATACCCGGGAAGGCATTTTACATACCGCTCCGCAGCTTACTGCTTCTTGTTGGCTTTTTGCAATGATGCCGCCAATGGCAGCCGGATTATTTTTTTGGTTGCAAGATGCCATGATGGCTACCATACTAACTGCTGCAATAAATCGCATACTCAATCCTGATTTTTGAATAAATATTTAGGTACAAATTAAAACAAAGCATGATTTTATGAATATTTATTTTCCTGCTTCCTTCATTTTGCCCGCTATTTTTTTAATCACATCATCCCACGTAACAAAGGGGTACACGTTGTTTAACTTTGTCTCAAAATCAAACAGGGCTTGCAGTTCCGCTAGCTTGGCGGGGTTTTTCTTTGCCAGGCTAATGCATTTGCCGAAGCTTTCGTTGAGGTTAAAAAGCTGCCAGCCATCAACGCTTTCCGCAGGTACCTATAAGTATTTAACAAGCCGTTTTGTACGGCAAGCTTAAAAGCATAGGCTGCCTTCCACCCCTTATCGTATATAGAGCGGGAGCCGAAAATATAATAATACTGAGTGGTATGTTTTGATGCCTAACAAGCCTATATAGCCACCACGGCATGTTAGCAATAGGCTTTATTAGCAAGCTTTACAATTGCTAAAAACTACTCGAATTGAAGCACCAGCCCCGCCCGGATGAAACGGTTCGGACGGGGATAGGCGCGAAAATCATTTTTTGTCGACCCGCCCGCAAAAAAAGATTGTAGTGTATAGCCCAGCCGCAGGGGTGCCCAAAATTACTTTTATTATTTTTTTCGTTAATAAACAACTTCTTTTTTTAGTGGTGATGAAACGTATGCCTCTTCGTATTTTGAAGCTGGTTGCTGAACAGCATCGCCCACCTGCGGGCCATGCTTTGATAATTCGCTGCCTTCTATTTTTGACTTGAAGAGTGGCCATAAAAATTGTGCGTACCACTCTTCCTGCTTGTAAAATTTTATGCCGAAAGTGGTTGGATATTTACGGGTGATGATGCCTGTCTTAAAAATAATATCCCATAAAAAAAACATGTTGCCGAAGTTGCCTTTGTAATTTCCTACGCCATCATCAACTGTATCTGCATGGTGGCTCTGGTGTGTTGCTGGTGTAGAAATCAATCTTTCCAGCACCCATGCAACGGGATGCAAAATTTTATATTTATAGAAAGGCTTATCCCACGCAATGCTGGAATGGGCCGATAACGTGATGAAAGATTTAATGGCCGTAACCACCAGCGCCGGAAAGCCGAGGCCGAGATAAACCAGTGCGGCAGTTAAATAAATTTGTGAAAAGAAAACGGTATAAATAAAATTTTGCCTGCTGGCCATCGCCATGCCCATGTATGGCGCGGAGTGGTGCGTGCGGTGGAAGCGCCATAAAAAAGATAGTTGGTGATGCAGGCGATGGTACCAATATTGTGTAAGGTCATCGGCCACACAAATGATAAAAAAGCCTCCCCAAAATGGTACCCAGCTAAACTCGTTGACCGCGGCTGGCAATACAAATGGCAACACTTTTAAACTAAAAAAAGCTATTACCGGCGGTAATAAAAACTTAGGCGCTAAAAAGCAGATGATATCTACTTTGCGTTCGCTTTTTGTCCATTTATTATCGTACAGCCCAAGTCCAAACTCAATGGCACCAAGCACTATAGCGATGGCGAAAAAACCCCAGGAGCGGATATGTTTTAATGCAGGCTCCAAAAATTTAAAGATGGCGGGCACATTTAAATGGGCATCGGCATACGTATTATTTATCCAGGGCCGCTCGCCTTTTGAAACAAAATAAAAGTACAAAGCCAGCACGGGCAGTGTATAAATTAATAAGCTTATGGAAATATCTTTACCAATTTTTTTTGTTGATGTGGTGTCTGTTGCCATGTTGATAATTTTACTTAGTTAATAAAAATTTGATGAGCAATAAGCCGCCGGTAATAATTAATAGTGGCACTACAAAAATTACAAAGCCAACGGCTATTTTTTTTGTGAGGATGTTTACGTCTGTTATAGTCATGCTGTTGATTTTTTAAAAGATGTTTATTTTATCTGTGTTAAGTTGATAGTTGTTTATTTTACCTCACCCCGAGCCCCTCTCCAAGGCAGTAGGGAGCTTGGCCCTTTCAGGGCAAAATGGCTCAATTTGACGGCATTTAATTATCGCTACTTTATAGGTGCCTGCGTATCGCTGCCATTGGGATGATGTATCTTTTTATTGTTTACATCGTACCAATCTATTAAAGGATAGAGATGGTTTTTTTCTGCCTGCTCATCAAATATTTTTTTAAGCGCTGCTAACTTTTCGGGATACTTTTTTGCGAGGTCGATGCGTTCGTTAAAGTCTTCGTTGATGTTGTACAACTGCCATACATCATCGGTAAAGCTTTTATCGGCTACGGTTTCTCCGGGCTTAAAATCGAAGTCAATATTATCTGGATGATGGGCTGCTGCCGCCTTCCATCCGTTGGAGTAAATTGAGCGGGAGCCAAAAATATAATAGTGCTGCAGCGTATGCCTCGATGCGGCTTTTCCATCATCGAAAGAATAGAGCAGCGAAGTGCCTTGTATAGTATCTTGCTTTATGCCGCGAACATATTCTGGTGCTTTTATTTTTAATAACTCCAAAGTGGTGGGCAAAATATCTATCACATGCCCGTACTGGTTGCGAATAGCGCCTTTTTCTTTAATGCCCCTGGGGTAAAAAACAATCAGCGGATTGTGTGTGCCGCCTTCTGCATCAGCATCTTGTTTCCACTCTTTAAAAGGCGTGTTGGCTGCCTGCGCCCATCCCAAAGGGTAATTTGTAAAGCCTGCCGCAGTACCGATGGAATCTATATTCTGCAGGTTTACTTTTAAAAATTGCGTTTCCGTTTTAGCACGGGCAGGGTTTGTTACGGGCGTTATTACGCCTTCGAGCGTACCTTCTTTGCTGGCACCATTATCGCCGATGATGGCATATACGATGGTATTTTCCAGCAGGTTATTTTCTTTTAAATAATTGATAACCCTGCCAATTTGAAAATCGGTGTAGGTAAGGTAACCGGCATATACCTCAAAAAAACGTTCAAATAGTTTTTTCTGTTCCGTTGATAAAGAGTTCCATTCCTGCACCCTTGCATTGCGTGGGGGCAGTTGCGCATAAGCGGGTATGATACCTTGCTTTTTTTGGTTGGCGAATACTTTTTCGCGGAACACATCCCAGCCTTCATCAAACTTTCCTTTGTACTGGTCGCTCCAATATTTATCTACCTGATGTGGAGCATGCGTTGCACCGGGCGAGTAATATAAAAAGAAGGGCTTGCCGGGCGCACTCTTTTGCTGGCGGGCAATGTAGCTGATGGCCTTGTCGGTTATCTGCTCGTTTAAGTGCCTGCCATCGGGCGTTACGTGGGCGTTGTCTTCTACTAAATCTGGTTTGTACTGGTCGGTCTGCGAGCCTAAAAATCCAAAGAAATGTTCAAAGCCTTTACCATTAGGCCAGCGGTCGAACGGGCCTGCATCGGTAGCATCTTCATCTGGCGTTAAGCCATATTTACCGACAGCAAAAGTGTTGTAGCCATTGTCGCGAAGTATCTCTGCGATGGTGGCATCTTTGGATGGTATCCTTCCATCATACCCGGGAAAGCCGGCAGACATAGCCACATGAGAGAAGCCGCCTTCGTGCACAAAATGGCTATTGCGGCCGGTAAGCAAGGCCGAACGGGTAGGTGCACAAATGGCACAAGTATGAAAATTAGTGTACCGTAAGCCGTTGTTGGCAAGGCTATCCAAAGTTGGTGTGCGTATCAATCCGCCAAAGGCACTGGATGCTCCAAAGCCAACATCATCCAATATTATCAACACCACATTTGGTGAACCTGCGGGTACTTTGGCGGGAGCTGCCCACCACTCTTTTGAGTCTGCCAATGTTTTGCCTACTGTGCCCTGGTAGGTTTGCTCACTTCCATTTTGAGCCACTAACGCTAGTGGTAGCACGCTGCTGATGAGTAATGCCGTTGCAATTATTTTGTTCATTTATAAATAAGGTTTTAAATTTTTTAAGATGGTTGCATTTTGCTACCCAGTATTTTACCAACCTGGGTTTTGTTTAAAATTAGGGTTGCTGCCTGCATACAGGTCAATCTCTGTCTGCGGTATTGGGAACAACGTATCCTTCAATGCTGCTGCGGCTTTCGGGTTGCCCGGCATACTTTGTACCGCAGTAAGGTAGTATTGCCCCGGGCCTTTGTCGGTCCTTCTTACAAGATCGAACCAGCGCTGGCATTCCTGTATAAATTCACGCCTTCTTTCTAAAAAAATAATATCCCTGAAATTATTTTGGTTTAAGCCTGATGGCAGGTCGCCAACATCTTTTGAATAATTACCATTGCCTGTATATGATCCATACGCCCTGCCGCGTACAATATTAATAGCCCTTAACGCATCAGTGGTTGGCGTACCATTCATTTCATTTAATGCCTCTGCATACAGCAGTAATATTTCCGCATAACGGATTACCGGAAAATTCATTTTGCTATTAGCACCCTGGCTGCTTAGGTTTGCGGTAATACCACCAGACTGGTCTACAAATTTTAAGAAATTATAGAAAGGCCATTTAACCCATTTTTGTGTAGATAAATTAAATAAGGAATCATAAAAAGTAGCCGTGCGCCGTTGGTCGGTAATATCAAATAAATTATCTACTACAGATGCATCCGCAGGTATATCAGCAGTGTAAGCCGAAGTTGTCCAGGTAAATGAACTTAAATTTTGATTGCTTACAAAACCGCCGGCAGTACCATTAAACTGTGCGGAGAAAATATGTTCCCTGCCATTTTTAGTGGCTGGCTGAAATGCATCGGCAAATTTTATAAACAGGTCGTAGCCGTAATTGCCTGTAGCATTGCTAAAGCCGGTGCCAGCAGTAATTACTTTTTCCAATTCAGTTTTAGCCTTTGCCCAATTTTGCCTTGTTACATATGCCTTAGCCAGTAATGCATGCGCAGCGCCGCTTGTAGCCCGCCCTACGTTTACGCCGCCGTAAGTATCTGGTAGCAGCGTGGCACTATCAAGGTCTGCAATAATTTGGTAATACACCGAATCCTTCGGTTTCCTATCCACCTTTAATACGGTTAAATCTAAAGAGCTAAGGTCGTGCAGTACTACCGGTACATCGCCAAATAAACGCACCAGGTTAAAATAATGCAGCGCCCTTATAAACCTTGCTTCCCTTATTAAATTTAAAGCCGTATGCGATGGGTCTACAAATTGTGCCGCAGGTATCTGCAGTATTTTATCAATTGCAATATTGGCTTTGTTTATGCCCCAATATAATTGCGCATACAATTTATGTACCCTATCATTGGTGCTTACATACGTTGCGGTACCTAAGGCACGTACATCCGGGTTGGTGTTGCTTGGGCTGTATACCTGGTTATCGCTGGCATTATCCACCAGCAAATTAAAGTTGCGCCCATAAATAGGAAAATCGTTGTTTACATCTGTGCTTAGTGAGCTGTATACCGCTGTAACAGCAGCCACTGCATCTGCCTGTGTTTTATAAAAGCTTGCAGGGGTAAGGTTTCCCAGCGGCTCTTCTTTTAATTTATTGCAAGAGGAGAGTATGCCGGCTGTTGTTAAAACTATTGCTGTGGTTATAATTATTCTTTTCATTTTTTAAGTATTTTATGTTGTTAAAAAACGACAGTAATGCCTGCCAGGTAAGTTTTATAATTAGGATAAACACCATAGTCTATACCAGGCTGCAAATTATTCTGGTCGTAAAAATTAGCCTCTGGGTTAGTGCCGGTGTAAGAAGTGATGGTAAATAAATTTTGGGCTGAGATGGTGAACCGGATTTGTTTGGCACCGACTTTTGCCGCCAGCCGTTTTGGTAAATTATATCCGATGGCAATATTTTTCAGCCTGATGTAAGAGCCGTTTTCTATGTATGTATCCTGTACCTGTACAACCGGCGCATTTACCACTTTAGGGAACTTGCCGTTTGTGTTGGCCACAGAATCCCACCTGTTTAACAATACCGTGGATACGTTGCTGGTGGTAGTGGTTTTTTCCAACTGCTGCTGTAGTAAATTAAATATCTTATTGCCATATGACCCCTGGAAAAGAAAGTTCATATCGAAATCTTTATAGGTCAATGTATTGCTGAAGCTTGCGGTAAACTTTGGTTGCGCACTGCCCAATGCATGTTTATCGTTGGTAGTAATAGCTGCCCCGGTAAAACCGTTTGCATGCAAATATTTCCTATCGCCGGTAACCTGGGATACTCCCGTTAATTTTGGCGCAGGCTTGCCTCCATACACATCTGCATTGGTTAGCAAGCCATCGGTGCTATATCCCCAAAAAGTTCCTACAGGCAAGCCCACCCTTACTATTACAGGTGCCACCTGCCCTGTTGGTGCTACCGGCTGAAAAGATTTGCTAGGCCCCAGGCTTAATATTGTACTGGAATTTTTAGCATAGATCAAAGTAGATTTCCAGGAGAAATCTGCTGTTTTAATATTCTCGGTCGTTAATGCAAGCTCGATGCCTTTGTTATTAAGGCTACCGATATTTTCTGACACGGATGAATAACCCGTAGACAATGGGATAAGCCCACCGCCACTAACAAATAAGTTGCTTGTTTTTTTATAATACACATCTGCGGTTAGGCTGATGCGGTTATTGAAAAATCCAAGGTCGATGCCGCCGTTATATTGCGTGGTAGTTTCCCAGGTTAAATTTGGGTTAGATGGCTGCGAAGGAGAAAGCCCGTTGGTAGCAGTTGGCGTAGCTCCAAAATAATAGCCATTGCTATTAATGGTAGCAATAGAACTATATGCCGGAAAATTTGCATTGCCCGCTTTACCCGCCGTCAACCTAACTTTCAGGTTATTGATGGTTTTATCAAATTGCTTAAAGAAATTTTCTTCAGATGCATTCCAGGATAAGCCGATAGCCGGGAAGAAGCCCCATTTATTATTAGCGCCGGTAGTGGATGCCCCATCCGCCCTGCCCGATACAGTAACATTGTACCTGTGTTCAAAGGAGTAAGTTACCCTGCCCAGCCAACTGTTCCATGTTTGTTTGGCTTCGCCGGAACCGGTTACTTTATTGGCCGTAGCTAAGTACAAATTATTATAGCTTAAAGCATCCGACGGAAACGACTGCCCTGCTAGAAAAGTGTTTTCAGATTTTTGGTATTGCGTGGTATAACCGCCGAGTACATTCAAAAAATGCTTGTTGTTAAATGCATGGTCGTAGGTGATAGTATTCTCATTAAGCCAGCCTAAATAATTGATGGTGCCGATAGAACCAGAGCCTGTAATTGTACCGCTGTTATTGCCATCCGCCGTATAAGAAGGCGCAAAATAATTCAGCTTGGTATTGAGTATGTCCGTACCAAAAGTTGTTTTGACAGTAAGGCTTTCCAGCAATTTATATTCGGCAGAAAAGTTGCCTAAAATGCGGGTAAGCTTTGTTTCGTTGGTGATAGCAGTAATGTTCCGTATCGGGTTGTCTGTGTACTGTTGCCCCCCAATGGTATTGATGGTAGAGCTAAGTGCAGGCTGCAATGTATTATTGTAAGTTCCATCTGCATTTTTAATAGTTTGCAAGGGGTTGGTAAAATATAAAGAAGAGAAAGCATTACCAAAACCGATACTATTATAAGCTGCGCCAGTCAGTTTGTTTTCATCCGAGTTACTACCAAATATACTAGTAGCCAATTTTAATTTTGCTGTATAATTCTTCTCGAAATTAAAGCGGGCAGAGTACCTTTTAAAGTCGGATGCAATTAAGTTTCCTTTCTGGCCGAAGTAATTGCCTTGTATAGAATAACGGCTTTTTTCATCCCCGCCATAAATACTTAACTGGTGGTTTTGCGTGTTGCCGGTACGTATGGCAGCGTTAGGCCATTCGCCGGATACGCCTGCATTGCCCAACGAATCAATGATAACTTTATTGGCGGCTAAACCAGCTTGTATGGTAGGCGTTGCCTTGTACAGGTCATCGTATAATTTTGCCCATTGCGGCCCATTCAGTACAGCAATGGTTTTATCTACATGCTGCGAACCGTACGATCCGGTATAACTAATATTATTTGAGCCTTTGGTACCTTTTTTTGTAGTGATGATAACCACGCCATTAGCACCTCTTGATCCATAAATTGCAGTTGCGGATGCATCTTTCAAAATATCTATAGTTTCAATATCTCCCGGGTTGATGGTAGCCAACCCATTGGTTGAAACACCCGAAACTGCTGTGCCGGATGCAGGGTTTAAATTTGTAAGCCCGTTATCATTATAGTAAATAAAGCCATCAATAACATACAATGGGTCATTACCAAAACTAAGCGAGTTACCGCCACGTATGCGTATGCTCGATGTAGCGCCAGGCTGACCAGAGCTCTGCGTAACATTCACCCCGGCAACGGCTCCCTGCAGCATATTATCAAACGAAGGAGATACCTGGCTCAAATTTTCTTTAGGGATTGATGCGATGGAACCGGTTACATCTTTTCTCCGCTGCGTGCCATACCCCACTACGGCAACGTCCGCCAACTGGTTGCTATTTTCTGTTAGTGTTACAGTAATGCCCTCTGTGTTGGCCACTGTAATATCCTGTGTTTGGTAACCAACAAAACTTACCGAAATAATGAAGGGTATTTTTTTATAAGTAGTAATGGTAAACGCACCTTTATCGTTAGTAGTAACAGCGTTGGTAGAACCTTGTAAATGAATGGTGGCACCGGATAATCCCGTTTTGCCTTTCGCGTCCAGCACCTGGCCTTTTACATTTAGCTTGTCGCTGCCCTGTGCCATACCCCACAGCGAAAGGGTTGATAAAAACGCTAGCGTTGCAAACTGCTTACTCATTCTATAAAATTTAATTGTACGCATAAGTTGATTAGTTTGTTGTGAGTAATCAGCTTATTGTATAAAAAAATGATAGAAAAAGGCTTACAGCTTATCCCTATATTTGTGGCATACAATAAGGCCGATAGCAACGTGCTTTTGCACATTGTTGTTAATTTTCCAAGTCTTGTTTGTTACCGGCCAGGGCTGCTCCAACAGTTCCTGGCCAATTTTATTTTTGGTGTAAAATCATCCGCCCGTCAGGGGCCAGCCCTATGGGTTGCTTCTAAATATTTTTTGCTGTTTTTTTTAAGTGCTACGCCGCTAACATAAACGGGCACTACCAATTGTATATAAGTAGGCATAAGCTTATCTGATAAATAATTAGAGAAATTGTAAAAAGGATAAAAGCTTTTAAGAAGTTAACAGCAACAACAACTGCGCCTATACAGTGTTAGAGCGCAGCAACAACGGCTGGCGCAAAGTAAATTATGTTGTGTCGATAAAGGCATCTTACTAGTTGCTGCCCGTAGGCATTTGTTTTAAATTATCAGTATGTACTTGTTTTCGGCAAGCCCGGTTTTTTCATGTTGGCGGTAACCGTAGTTGTAATGAGGAGACAAAAGTATTGTTAAAATATTAGTCTACCAAATTTATAGACTACTTTTTTCATAAGAATGTTTTCGTTCTTTTAAAGTGTTTCTTTTTGTCCCGACCAATACAAAACTCTGTGCATCTTCATAGGCCCGTCCGAATGGCAGCCGGGCGGACGTCGCACACTTGTACTTTTTTTTTTAATCATCTTTACCACTAAGTATGGGGCGTATGCTGCATGCTTAGTTTTCGTAACAGGCATAAGGCATTCGTAGGAATAGGCCGCGGCCTGTTCAGCGGAGTTTTCGAAAAAAAAGAACAATCGTCAAAATTATAATACCCTGTTGAACAGGCCTCAGCTTGTTCCTACAAACACAATTAAAATCGCAGAAATATTCAATCAGCACAATACGAATCAATCCGAAAGAAATCAGGCATCACACATCCTACATCAGAAATTTACATTAAGGAAGCAAACAAAGTTTTTTGGATATTGTTTTTATTCATCGTAATATTACAATTAATGGGACTAACAAAAACCGCCATCTTTAACGAAAAACAAAACAGGCTAGCCCGCATGATGAAAGCGCTGGCACACCCTGCCCGCATTGCAATACTGCAGGAACTTATAAAAGCGGATGCCTGCATTTGTGGCGAACTGGTGCTGGAGCTAGGTTTGGCACAGGCAACAATTTCTCAGCACCTTAAGGAATTAAAGACTGCCGGGCTAATAAAGGGTACCATCGAAGGAACAAGCGTTTGCTATTGTATAGATGAAAAAGCCTGGCAGCAATTCAAAAAAGAAATGGACGCTTTTTTTGTAGCCTTCGAAATGAAAGGCAAATGCTGTTGACTTTTTTTGCCTTTATTAATCGCAATATTACAATTAATTAAACAATACAACTATGCAGACAGAACAAGAATTGAAAGAAATAGTCAGGAAAAAATATAGCGAGATTGCCTTGCAGGATAAGGAAACAAACGAGTCCTCCTGCTGCGGTGCAAGCTGCTGCTCAACAGAAGTGTACAATATAATGAATGAGGATTATAGCACGCTGGCTGGCTACAATGCAGATGCAGACCTTGGATTAGGCTGCGGCCTGCCTACCCAATTTGCCAAAATTAAAAACGGCGATACAGTTATTGACCTTGGCAGCGGTGCCGGCAACGATTGCTTTATTGCCAGGAAAGAAGCTGGTGAGCAAGGTAAGGTAATCGGTGTAGATTTTACGGATGCCATGATCAACAAGGCAAGGGGCAATGCAGAAAAATTAGGCTTTAACAATGTAGAATTCAGGAAGGGCGATATTGAGGCGATGCCTGTAACAGCAGCTGTTGCGGATGTAGTGGTAAGCAATTGCGTACTCAACCTGGTACCCAATAAAAACGGCGTGTTTAAAGAAATATACAGGGTATTAAAACCAGCCGGCCATTTTAGCATCTCCGATATTGTATTGGTTGGAGAGCTTCCGGATGCATTGCAGAAAGATGCGGAGATGTATGCAGGCTGCGTTGCTGGCGCCATACAAAAAGATGCTTACCTGCAGATGATACACGCCAACGGCTTTACCAACCTCACGCTGCAAAAAGAAAAAGCAATCATTATACCTGATGACATCCTTAAAAATTATTTAGATGAGCCTGGCATAACAAGCTTTAAAGCAGGCAATACCGGCATATTCAGCGTAACGGTTTATGCAGAAAAGCCGCTTACAGAAAAGGCTTGCTGCGAGCCAGGCTGCTGCTGATAAGAACACAAAACCCTAAAAAAACACTGTAACCAATATGCATTGTAAAATTGAAACAAACTTTACTAAATGACAGCTAATGATTGTGCCCCGGCACTGGATAGGAAAAAACTAAGTTTCCTGGATAGGTACCTTACCTTATGGATTTTTTTAGCAATGGCAATAGGGGTTTCTATTGGTTATTTTTTTCCATCTTCTTCTACGGCTATCAATTCATTATCATCGGGCACAACTAATATCCCGCTGGCCGTTGGGTTAATACTGATGATGTACCCGCCGTTTACAAAAGTAAAATACAATAAACTAAAAGTGGTTTTTACCAATACAAAAGTGCTGGGCGTATCACTACTACTTAATTGGATTATCGGCCCTATACTTATGTTTGTACTGGCTATAACTTTTCTGAATGGCTATCCTGAATATATGGTTGGGCTTATATTAATTGGGCTTGCCCGCTGCATTGCCATGGTGATTGTATGGAACGAGCTTGCTGAAGGAAGCCGGGAATATGCAGCCGGCCTCGTTGCATTAAACAGCATCTTCCAGGTATTATTATACAGTGTGTATGCTTACCTGTTTATTACTGTACTTCCGCCATTGTTCGGTATTAAAGGTTCGGCAATAAATATTTCCATTGGCGAAATTGCTACAAGCGTAGGCATTTATTTGGGGATACCTTTTGCCGCAGGCTTTTTTACAAGGCTTATTTTATTAAAACTAAAAGGAGAAGATTGGTACCAAGCAAAGTTGATCCCTTTTGTATCGCCGGTTACTTTATTAGCATTGCTTTTTACTATTATTATAATGTTTAGCCTTAAAGGAAAACTGATAGTGCAGATACCGTTTGATATTATACGGATTGCTATACCATTGGTTATATATTTTGCCATCATGTTCCTGGTAAGTTTTTTTATTGGCAAAAAAATGGGTGCAGATTATTCTACTATTGCGGCTATTGCTTTTACTGCCGCAGGCAATAATTTTGAACTGGCCATCGCCGTTGCTATCGGGGTGTTTGGTATTAATAGCGGGCAGGCTTTTGCTGGTGTAATTGGGCCGCTGGTGGAAGTGCCAGCCCTTATTGCTTTAGTGAATATTGCTTTTTGGCTGCGTAAAAAATATTATGCGGCCGACAAAAATGTTATGGCAATTGTTGTAGAAAAACCGTACTATTTTTTGCCCGGT
>JANXVN010000295.1 GCA_025351645.1 Ferruginibacter sp. | reverse complement strand
TACTTCAAGCAGGCCTAGGCGTATATCTGCAACCGGCTATATGGAGTGGGTGCTGGGCGAACTTAGGGCAAAATCTTTAATGCATACCATAACCCAGGTTGATGCTAAAAGCGGCGCAATATTGGCCCGCAATGCCTATAACACAGAGTTTGGGACAAGGGTAGCTTTTTTTGATGTGGATGACATTAACAAGACGCATACTACAGACAGGTTTGAATTTATTGGGCGCAACGGCACTATGGCAAACCCCGATGCGATGAACAGGGCAAAATTAAGTGGCAGGACGGGTGCCGCCCTTGACCCTTGCGCTGCCATTCAAGTAGTGTTTGAACTGGTCGAAGAGGAAGAAAGAGAAATAATTTTTAGGCTGGGGGCAGGCAAAAATATAGAAGATGCCGAAAGGATCATCAGCCGGTTTGAGGGCGCTAAAGTTGCGCATGATGCATTGGAAAAAGTAAACGCTTACTGGAAAAAAACATTGGGCGCGGTACAAATTGAAACACCGGATAAAGCACTTGACATACTTGCAAATGGCTGGTTAAATTACCAAACGCTTGCCTGCCGCATTTGGGGCCGTAGCGGCTTTTACCAATCTGGCGGGGCATTTGGCTTTAGGGACCAGTTGCAAGATGTATTATCGCTGGTACATACAAAGCCTGAAATTGTAAGGGAGCAAATTTTGCTATGCGCCAGCCGGCAGTTTAAAGAAGGCGATGTGCAGCATTGGTGGCACCCACCAATGGGGCGAGGGGTACGTACCACCTGCTCAGATGATTATTTATGGCTGCCTTTTGTAACATCAAGGTATGTTGCCGCAACAGGCGATACGGGTATTTTAGAAGAACAGGTGCGTTTTTTAGAAGGCCGTTTATTAAACGAAGGCGAAGAAAGTTATTTTGACCTGCCCTTATTATCAGATACAACGGCAAGCCTTTACCAGCATTGTGTAAAAGCTATAGAGCATGGGTTAGTTTTTGGCGAGCATGGCCTGCCATTAATGGGTACCGGAGATTGGAACGATGGCATGGACAGGGTGGGCAACCATGGCAAAGGAGAAAGCGTATGGCTGGCATTTTTTTTATATGGAATTTTGAAACAATTTGTACCCGTTGCCAATATAAAGATAGATGCTGCCTTTGCACAAAAATGCGAGGACGAAGCAGAAAAATTACACCTTAACCTACACAATAATACTTGGGATGGCGAGTGGTACCGCCGTGCCTATTTTGATGATGGCACACCGCTTGGCAGCCACGAAAATGAAGAATGTAAAATTGATTCCATTGCGCAAAGCTGGTCCGTATTATCTAAAGGTGGCGAACAAGAACGCTCATTGGTAGCCATGCACAGCGCCGATAAATACCTGGTGCAAAAAGAAGATGGGCTGATACAATTATTTACGCCGCCGTTTGATAAAAGCGCCTTGAACCCTGGTTACATAAAAGGTTACGTACCAGGTGTGCGTGAAAATGGCGGGCAGTACACCCATGCAGCCGTGTGGCTGGTAATGGCCTTTGCTGCTATTGAAGATAAAAAACGCACGTGGGAGTTATTGCAAATGATAAACCCTTTGAACAGGGGCAATACAAAAGATAAGATAGCTATATATAAAACAGAGCCCTACGTTATTGCAGCCGATGTATATGCAGAACCAAAGCATCGCGGCCGTGGCGGGTGGACATGGTATACAGGCTCCGCAGGCTGGATGTACCAGTTGGTGATAGAAAGTTTTATCGGGCTTAAAAAAGAAAAAAACGAGCTGCACTTTACACCATGCATACCGGAAGACTGGGCTTCTGTAAAAATAACTTACCATCATTGGGATGCTATTTACAACATAGAGATTGTGAACGAAAAATACTCAGAAAGCCACGTTGCCAAATTGGTAGTAAATGGCGAAACGCAACCAGCAATGAGTTTTTCGCTGCTAAGTAAAGAGGTGGTGGCTAACAAAGTGATGGTGGTTTAGTAGTTAAGGCTACCCCTTTTTAAAAGGAGTAGCCTTAATACAATAATTTATGTACTTCCATTGGTCAACTGCTCTTCTTTAACAGCAATCTCTACTTTTTCCTTTTTGATATCCATACGTATGCGGCTAAAAAAACTCATGTAAATATTGGCTATCCAAACAAGGCTAAAACCTGCTATTACATAACCCCGCCAATCAGCAAGCAACAATTTATAGCCACTAAAAAAAATCATAGCTACAGTAACATAATGGCTAAAGCAATACTCACAGGTAAATAAATAAAAGAATTTTCTTTTAAGCAATGAGCCACTTTGTTTGCTGCAGCGTACGCAAAACTCACGGGGCTCTTTAAATATTTCTTCGTGCGTAATTGTCCAGGCTATGCAGGCAATTGGTATTGCCAATATAAAGAGCCATATAACCTGCATGTATATTGCCATCATAATTATTTCCTTTTATTTTTATGATAACATCAATATATTATCCGGTTTTATTTGGTAAGCTACTAAATACAAGTACGGTTTAAGTTACTTTATTTTTGTAAGAATTTATGTTCCAGGTCCTTTTCAATTTCCTTTTTTATGTTGTATAAATCTTTTGCTTCATCGATGGAATGTGATTGCTGAAGGCTTTCTTCTTGTTTTGAAAATTCGCTGAGCTTGGCGTAGTATTTTTGTATCATCAATAATTCTTCTTCTGTAATATTTTCTACATTTACCAAATGGTTGCTGGCAAATCCATGTGCGGCTACCAATTCGTTTAACTTCAATTGTATAGCAAGCGAATCTTTATGCTGGCTTTTTTGAATGAAAAAAACCATTAGAAAAGTAATGATAGTAGTACCGGTGTTTATTACGAGTTGCCAGTTTTCGGAATAATGGAAAAACGGTCCAGTTACACCCCAAATTATCACTACTAAAAACGCAGTTACAAATACGCCCGTACTACCAGCGGCCCTGGTTGCCTTAGTTGCAAACATCTCGAACTTGCCATTTCTTTTTTGTAGGTTATAATCATCCATGATTGTTGATTATCGAAAGGTTACATATTGCAAATATTACAGCATCTATGCTTCTCTAAAAGGGTTGTAGAGGATGAGAATATCAAAAGCTTTTCAAATTATCTTACTTCAAAAAAATCCTTTTCAGGGTAGTGAGGCTGTATTTTATTTTAAACAATACAGGGCTTTGACTAATCAAAACCCTGTATGTTGTTAAATACTTTTTTACATCTGATGAAATTATTGATGGACCTCTTCGGCTTTATCTTCAAAAATAATTTGTTCGTCGCGTTCTTCCATAGGTATTTTTCGTATGAAATCATCGTAGCCATCATCATCATGGTCGCTATATGCGCCGTATGCATCCATACTATAACCAATAAGGCCATTGTCTGCTTCAATAACGTAAACAATAGAACTGTCTGATGGATCTGAAGCTCCTTCAAAACGATACGTCTTAATTATTTTTAACTGGCCTGGCGTATAGTACTTACCATTGCCAATACCAAAGCCTTCTGCAGTCATCCTAAATTCGTTATCACGTTTTTTAATACGCAATTTTTCTAATACGGCGGTAAGGGTTGTCATTTCACCTGGAGTTATGCTCATGATATTAAGTTTAAAGGTTGATTTAAAATTACAGTTACTATTGATTAGCTAAAGTTATACCAGTTTTAAAAATTTATAGCACATTTTAGATGGCACTGCTTTCGTAGTTTTTTATTTTATTGTAGAGTGTTTTCCTATCTACATTTAAAATTATAGCCGCCTTGGTTTTATTATAATTAACTTCTTTTAAAACCTTCATAATAGCTTCATATTCAGCTTTTGCCGCAGTATCTTTTAGGTGTATATCTTTTTTAATTATAGGGCTTGCCATGGTTTGCACCTCAATAAAAGCAACATCTGTTTTATAATTATTTAAATTGCACTGAGAAATAATTTCAGTTGGCAAAATGGAGCTATTGATAACATCCCCATTGGATAATAATACTGCACGCCTGATAACATTCCTAAATTCTCTTAAATTCCCTGGCCAGGGATAATTTATAAACATAGCCATTGCTTCGTCATCAAAACTATACACATGTTTATTAAGTTCAATACAGGTTTTTTTCAAAAAGAAATCTGCAAACAGAGGTATATCCTCTTTACGTTTACGCAAAGGGGGCAGATGGATAGAAAATTCATTAAAGCGATGATAAAGGTCTTCGCGGAATTTCCCTTTGCGGTAAGCATCCTGCAGGTTTTCGTTAGATGCTACAATAATCCTTATGTCTATCGGAATTTCTTTAGTGCCACCTACCCTTTTAAATTTTCGTTCTTGAATAACACGCAATAAAGAAGCCTGGATGTCGTATGATAAATTCGCTACTTCATCTAAAAAAAGAGTACCGCCGTCCGCCATTTCAAAATGCCCTTCCTTATCTGCCAAGGCACCTGTAAATGCACCTTTGACATGCCCGAACAATTCACTTCCCGCTAATTCCTTTGATAATGTACCACAGTCCATAGCTACAAAGGGCTTGTTCCTCCGCAGGCTCATGTCGTGTATTTTTTTTGCAATAATCTCTTTCCCAGTACCACTTTCGCCATACAATATAATACTATAATCTGTTGTTGCTACAATTTCTACCTGGCGATATAGTTCACGGGTACTTTCTGCATGCCCTGCCATAAACCCAGCATCATCTTTAACAGTAGCGCTTCTTTTAGTTGGATGGCTTTCCTTTTTATCATTTGTTTCAAAACGCTGGATGGCATTTTTTAAAACGCTTAACACTTCATCCGGTATTAGTGGCTTATTTATATAATCATATGCTCCAAGCTTAATAACTTCAACGGCCATTTTTATATCAGCATAACCGGTTATTATAAAAAAAATAACATTCGGGTTAACATCTTTTATATCCAGCAACACTTCCTTGCCATTTTTATCACCTAGCCTAAAGTCGCAAATAACAATATCAAAAACAACTTGTTTATATTTTTCAATGCCTAATTTACCTGAGTAAGCAACTTCAACCTCATAATTATTCCTTGTAAGAAACCTGCTAAGAAGCGTACACATATCAAGATCATCGTCAATAATTAAAACTTTTTTTTTCATAAATTTTAAGTTTGCCTTAAGGTTACAATCAGATTTAAGATTGAAAATATCCTGCCAAATTTTGGCCTGCTTTACATATCAGCCCCACATTGTATATGGGGAGAAAACGCAACAAATTGTAGACGGGAAGTTTCCCGAATAATATAAGTGAAATTTAATAGGCCTAATGTTAAGCCTAATGCCTTTGGCAGAATAATTGTTTAAAATTGTTTAAAAATATTATGTTGTAAATAAAATTTGTACATTTTGAAAAATTTAAAAATATATAATCTTGATGCTCTAATAATTGATGACGAAACTGATATATGTTACTTATTGGGCAGTGTTTTAAAAACAAGGCATATACAATCTAAGTTTGTAAATACATTACGGGAGGCCGCAACTATTTTAGAATATAACAATCCTGCGGTAATATTTCTAGACAATCATCTGCCTGACGGAATGGGAGTGAATTTTGTTAATTTTATAAAACGTTTCCACCCATACTCTACAATTGTGATGATAACAGCGAATGATGCGTTAGGTGATAAGCAAAAAGCTTTTAAAGAAGGCGTTGATTATTTTATTGGCAAGCCCTTTAGCAAGGAAGCTGTAAATAAGGTTATGGAAAAAATAGAAGCTGCATAAATCATTTATGCGTAAAGCAGGCTTATAATAAAACTTGTGCCATTGCCAGGATGGCTTTTTACGTTTATTGAGCCTTTATGGTTAAGTATAATATTGTGGGCTGTAGTTAACCCTAAGCCATCGTTATCATTATTTTTATTAAAGAATGGCTCAAACAATTTTGCAATAGATTCTTCATCCATGCAGGCCCCATTACTATTTATAATTACCCTGCATTGATTGTTCACATCGCAGGTGGTAATTTGGAGGATGCCTTTACCTTTTGGCAGTGTAAATTGCCCAACATTTACAATTAGATTATATAATGCTGTTTTTATTTTTGTTTCATCTACAAGTACTTTGCTAGTAGCTTGCGAATAATCTTTTTGCACATCTATACTTGGAAGCATTACTTTATTATTTATTTCAACAAGCACTTCATCCAACAAATTATTAATAAAAAAAGGTTGGCAATTTAACTCAATAAATTTTGTTGCATTTAATAATTCTCCAATTAAATTATTAATACGCTCGCCATTCCTTTTTATCATGCCAATTAGCATTGTATTTTCCTCGTTAATTTCAACAGCATCTTTTAACTGGTCATTAGCTAGCCCAATATTAGTTAGTGGGTTCCTTACTTCATGGGCAATCATGCGCGCCATACGACCAGCCGAAGCAAACTTTTCAAGGCTTTTTTGCTCTCTTAATTTATCGTTGGTTGTATTAAGTTCTGTTACCATTAACTCAAGTTGCTGGCATTGGCCCATTGCCTGCTCATTTTCTTTTTGTTTTGCTTTATTTTGCTGGGAATAAAATAGAAACGTGTAGGCCACCATAGTTACAGCAATTAATATTGCAGTTACATTTACAACCAATAAAGTATCTGGAGCAAACAGCCCCATGCTTGATAATAATAATAAGCAAGCAATCACCAATACCATAATTGATGATAAATAAATAACCCTAGTATTTTTATCTATTACAAATTTCATAGCGCTGGAAATTGCTAACTAACAAATTAAAATTTACTTTACTCGATAACAAAGTTTTTTGAATTACAATTTTTTACTGCGGCCAATAAAAAAAACTATAAGTGCAATAACTAATCCAACAATAATTATTCCGCTCCAAAGGCCTGCCTTAAAAATATCACCAACAGCAGCGCAACTTGTAAGAAAAATAGTAATTATAGCAAGGCAAAAAGAGGTTAAAATAAATGACTTTTTCATGTTTTAGTAAGTTTTAAATATTTATATTTTTGTGAAGAAAACTTGTGCATAACTATATGTACAAAGCAAATAACCAGATGCTTTTTACAATAAATAACACGCAATTTTAATAATTTATATATATAATCGTGCCGTTTGCCAAATTAATTTCTCCTTAAAATCTAGTATAAAATAACAATCAAGACACTATTATTTTACAGATAATAATAAAAATTGCGGCATCGTAATTCCTCATGTGTAGAAAAGGGTACACATTAACTACCCTTACAAAATATCTTTTTGCATTGCTACAATATATAAAGCTGCATAAATTATTAAACAACAAAGGTTTACAAAATATTAACAACCAAAATATGCTATCTGGCAGTATTTTGGAAATACTTTTTATCATAGTAAAATAATAATCTTAAAAACTTTTAAAACTAAATTTATGTCAAAAGGAAAATTATTAACAGGTGTTATAGTTGGAGCTGCTGCCGGTGCAGTATTAGGAATATTAATGGCTCCGGATAAGGGATCTGAAACAAGAAAAAAAATAGCCCGGAAAGGCAATGACCTTAAAGGTTCCGTTAAAGATAGTATTGGTAAAATTGGGGATACCATCGCAGATAAATACCAGAACATTAAAGGCGATGCAAAAAACATGATCGACAAAGGAAAGGAAAAAGTAAATAACGTTAAGGATGAGTATAAGAATATTAAGGAAGAATATAAGGATGGTTTTAAAACCGAAAATTCTTTTTAGGTTTTAGTAATTAAAATGGCCTGTTATAATTTTGATTTTAGCAGGTTATTTTATTTTAAACAATGCACTTATATTAATCTGTTAAATTTTTGTTTATGCAGATAAAAGACAGTAAAGCCTTATTGCAAGCCATTGAAAAATTAAATGCAAAATTAGTAGTGCATAAATATGAAATACTGAATAATATTTCCGTAATTAAACACGCATTAGATCCTGTTCAAAACATAAATAAGCTTTTACCACGCAAAGTACCTGTTGGCAAAGCTTTAAATAATTTAATTGATGAATCAATCATGGATGCGGCAGAATTGCTTGTTTACAAACTAGCCACTCCATCAAACAATTCTATTTTTAAAGTTGCTGGCAACACAATAATTAAAAATTCTGTAAATATGGCGGTAAGTAAAAATTCCTTTAAAATTAAAGCTATCAGCCTTGCCATTGTTAAAAATATTTTTAACTAAACGTATCGTTTAAACACCTTAAAATAAATCGCTTATGCAAACTTATAACTACGCTGAAGAAATACTTAAAGATGAAGAATATCCTTTGCCACTAACCAGTTATGTAAAGGGTTTTTCTTTTTTAACCGATGATGGCTATTTGAATAATTTAGATGATAATAGCATTACTAATACTGATGAGCCATATAAATTTACAACAGGTAATTTAGCTGCAGATAAAAAGGAAAAAGCCTATGAAGAAGGCATTAAAAATGATGGTATTACAATTGAAGATGGCCATGCAGGTTTAAATGGCAGCACACATAACGGTGGTATTGCAAAGCAAAAGTGATGATTATTATTGGAGTTTTTCCATAAAAAAGCCAGGTAATTTACCTGGCTTTTTTATGGGCTTGCATTTATTGACGCAATACGGTTTTTTTTGCACCATCAAAAATACATTGCCAAAGCAGGTTAAAAAACGAACCATAAATATCCCGCTTAACATTGATATCGCTAACATAAACATTACTATTCCTGGGGTTGTCGTTCTTAATAAGTGTGTTAGCTAAAAAGGTAAGCAAGCCTCTTTTTTTAAGCTCATCATCCTTCATTTTTAAGACTTGTATTTTAAGCCCGTTGTAAAGTAAGGTTGACGAGCCCCGCCCATTGTGGTTATCCCCTATTAAATCGAAAACCAGGCTATTGATTTTACCGCTTTTAACCGTCACCATCCCTAAAGGTTCTGTAATTTTATTGAGCACAGTGGCATCATTTATTGGTGCCATTTCGCCTTTTACTTTAAATACTGTATCAAGTGGGTTAAGGGGTAAGCGCCATTCTGTAGTTAGTTTTGCAGCATCTAAAAAAAGCGTACTTGCTTTCATATCCAGTATACTGTTGGCTTTTATTTTATCCGGCAAATTAGTTAAATTAGTAATGGTAGCATTTATCTGAGTAAAGGTTGGGCTTCCCTTCATTTTAGAATCTGAGCCACGCTCTGTATAAAATACGCCGCCATTGATTACATGTATTGCTTTTACATAAAACGGAAACTTAAACGCCTGAATAGATTGTTGGGGATATAATGCAACTGTTGGCTTTGCGGCTGGCATAGTACGGTCGTTACTAATTTTTATTATTGGTTGAAGGGATGCGTCCTCAATTTCTAATTTGCCATCATCTACCAGCTTTTTAAAGTTTACTCCTTTAAGGCTGATGTTGTTGAAATTAAGGTCGTACCTATCTGTTTGAACTTTCATTATATTAATAAATTTTTCTTCGGAATATAAAGGCTTTAAGGCAAGCTGCTTAATTTTAACGGTTCCGATTTTATTATTTATTTGAATGCCTGTAGCAATAAACTTGTATATTTTTTCCTTTGTCAAAAAAGAAAATCCACTTGCCGCCAAATCCCAATTGGCATTGTTTATCAATTCATCTACAGTGCTGCCGTTGGTAACATTTACCAGTTGCGAAGCGCTAAAGGTTACATCATTAATTATAAAAGCATCCTCTTTGGGCTTTGAAGGATCGATAACTATAATTTTTGTTTTTCCTAATTGTATGCCGTCTATCTGGGCTTCATCAATTATTTGAGAACTAATTTCAATAGCACCAGCCTTGCTACCCGCAAACTTATGTTTAGTTTGCCTATAAATGGTAGCCAGCCCACCATCGCAGGTTACCTGCCCAGCTTTTAATTTTTGGTGTACAATAAAGGCATCTGTGTTTAATTGATTTACCTGTACGTTTTTAATATTTAGTATAGGTGTTGTATTGCCGGGCTGGTACTGTTGTATGGCACCCACCTGCAATAATTTACCAGGTGCATCGTATAGCAACTTAGTGATGTTTATACGGGTGCCATTCTTAGCCTCCGGCAGTTGTATATTTTCAACCGTGGCCCTAACATCTTTTATAAAATAACTAACGATGTTTTGGTAATCCCGGGTACTATCTATTAAAAAGTTATTGAGGGTTATATTGATGTTTTCAAGCGTAATTTGTGGCTTACTATTTTTATCGGCGATTAACACAGCGCCCTGTACTACTTTAATTACTTTAGCGTTGATGCTTTTGAATTTACCTAATAAACGCTGGTATAGTTGCAGCGTATCGTTGTAGGTGTATGTTTTTGGCTTGCCAACACCGGTGTTTGTTATTTGTATAACAGGTTTGTAAAGTAAGATATTTTGTGCTGTTACATTTTGCTTTTGCAGCAGGCCCACCATATCCACCCCGGCAATACTTACTTTTTGTACACTGATATTAAAAAATGCATTAGGCAAACTATCAGTGCTTGCAAGCATTTTCTTTTGCATGCTATCTGATTGTAAGGTTACGTTATAAAAATTTGCATTGCCGTTTATTTCATCAATTTCAGAGCTATCGTAATGGAGGGAATAAAGGCTATCGCTTTTTGCTTTAACAGTTGTTTTTATAGAATTTTTTATGAAGCTGTTTTTATTTTGTTGCCAGAAGATGTAACCAGCAACCCCACCAATAATAATGATGGCAATAATAATTTTAAAAAATACTTTCATGGTTGTTTACTGGTTTATGTTTTTTTATTTTACTGCCATTTAAATAATACTTGTTGCGCCCTCTGCTTGAGGCCCCGCCCGGATGAACCGGTTCGGACAAGGATAGTACCGGAAATACTTTTTTTTCGGGCTGCCCGTAAAAAAAATGCAGCGGATAGCCTAACCTCTAGCCACCGCGGCTTGGGGCACGCCCTAGTAAAAATTTTAATAGTAAGGTTGCCGTTAAAAGGGGAAACCTATACCAAAATTAAAATTGAGGTTATCTTTTCTCCATTGCTTATTGCCTAAATCTATTTTATCAAGTACCAGCCTTTGCCCCTGGGGCAGGTAGGGCTTACGGATAGGCACCCCGATATCGAGCCTTAATAATACAAGGTTGGCATCTACCCTTAAACCCACGCCAGACGCCATTGCGAGCTCATTCCAAAAATCTTTTTTAAGCTGCCCGGCCTTACCGAATAAAACGGTATCCTTCGTCCAGATATTACCGATGTCTATAAAAATAGCTGCGCTAAAACGTCCTTTTATGGGAACACGAACTTCTGAATTTACAAGTAGTTTATAATCGCCACCAATGGTTTGAAAGTATCCTTGATCGCTTAGTGTTGGCAAGTAACTGCCAGGCCCTAATGAGCGTACAGAATAACTTCTGATAGAACCCGAGCCGCCGATAACATATTGTTTTGATAAGGGCAGGAAGGCTGAATTATTATACGGCAAGCTTGCACCTATTTGAAACCTGTTTACCCACTGTACCTCATTATCATACTTTTTTGTAAACCGGAGGTCTACATCTGCCTTAATATATTGTGCGAAGGGTGTGCCAAAAATACTTTTGGAGCGGGCCAATTTTGCGCCTGAGAGCAAGCCCGCAATGTTGCCTGCAGCTTCTAAGCTGGTACTAAAATACCATTGATTACGGGCAGAAGGGTTTAATGTATTGTAGGTGTAAGTGTAATAAGAGCCAATAATTATTTCCCTGTATACATTGGTAAGCAGGGCTGGTTGTACTGCCGCTACTTTATAAAAACTATCGGTAACATTGGGCGCATTGATGAACGTAAAGGTTATAGGCGAAAGGATGTGCTCCTTATTTGGGGTTGGCCGCCATTGAAACTCATAATTTAGCCGCACAATATTTTTGGCATAAAAACTGGGCTTTATAAAATATTCGTACCCCACTAAAAACTGTGTGCGGGAAGGGTAAAAATTATTATCTTTTAAATGAAAAAAAGGCAACACATACCGGGGGAAGTTTAACGCGGCTTCTGTGCCTATGCGGTAGTTGACATTGTTATTTACTACGTTGTTAAAAGACAATTCCATAGCGCCATACAGCTTAGCAGCCAACTGCTCTGAGCCGTGAAAAATATTGCGGTTTTTCCAATTTAGGCTAGCCTGTGCACCTATATATTTGTTTTCTTTTGAAAACCCATCTACCTCTGCTTGCAGCGATTTTCTTTTTGCTGGAGTTAAATAATAAAACGCATTTAAACGGTATGGGTTTGCGGTATCTTTAACTACTTCAAACCTATTTTTTGCAAACTTAAAACCGCCCAAATTTATAAAACGGTTTAAGGTAGTATTTTGTTGGGCGCTGCTATAAATACTGCCCGGCCTATAAGTGATGGTGCGCTTAAATAAATCCGATTTAAGCGTATGGACAGTATCCCTGATGTATAAGCCATCTACGTAAAATACACCCGCCCTGGTTGTATCTGGCGGCGGATTTACCAAAGAATAATTCGGAAAAACGGTAATGCGGTCAATGGTATAAGTATGCCGGGCAATTTCTGGCGTGGCACCCCTTACAGTAAAAAATAAGTCTACCTGGTAATTGCCGATGGTGCTATCAACATATGCCATAATGTAGTTAGGGTTAAAATAATAAAAGCCTTTCGACTTTAATTTTACATCAAGCAGGCTACGCTGGGCATCTACGTCGCTTACCCTGTAAGGCATGCCGGGCTTAATTATACCGGGGCTTTTATCATCCAGCGCTTTTAGTAATTCTGTACTATCATTTACCCATGTTATGTTGCGGATGGTGTGCTGCGGAAAAATAGTTGCTGTATATATTGCCCTGGTAAAATATTTTTCATGGACCGTATCGCCTTTTATTGTTGAGTGGAAGTAACCAATATTATCCAGGTAAGCATTCATATTTTGTGCAGTGATAGTTGTATTTACCCTGCTGCTTAATACCGGAGGGTCGCCAAGCAAGTTGCGGAGATATGCCCTTACGCCATGTGGCTTTTTTGGCTGCCCAATAAAGTACCACCACCAAACCTGGTAAGGCCTGCCTAATAAAAACTTATTGGTATTTGGCCTTGCGGCTACCAGTAATTGTTTTTGTAGATACCTGTTAGATGCTTTTACATTTTGCTGCTTTTGCACTTTTACGGTGGCGCCTCTGTACAGCGTTTCGCCGGCGGGCAAATACCTGCCCACATTGCAACTGCTTGCAACTATAACTAATGCTATACTATAAAAAATACCTTGTCTCATTTTTTATCAATCGCCTTTTTACTTTTTCTGTTTAGGAGTGTACTAAACTTATCGTAGTCCATTATCCATACTAATGAAATGCCTGATTCTGTTATATACCCATCAACAACTACTTCAAACTGGTTTTTTTTGTATGATTTATAACGGTACTTCCCATCTTTTGTAAACTTATAGTTCAGCGTAACATCTGGTAAAAAACCAACGCCTTTTTGCTGGGCAGCTTTGGCACTTGCATCCTGTCCATCTATCCCATAGTTTTTACCCACGTTAATGCTAGACCTATCGTTGATGAAACTTTTTGTGGCATCCATTTTTATCTCTGCTTTTTGTTGCGCATCGCCATTTCCGTAATCGCGATAATTATCAATATCGTGCCCAACATCCAATGTCTTAAAAAGGTCGGCTGCAATATTATCTAATGCAGATGATAAAAATTTGCTCACGCTCTCATGCGACAAATCATCAAACCCTCCACCATCGCCGTTTCCACTGCCTTTAAAAAAATCCTCGCTTTGTTCGCCCACAAAGCGGTTGTACAAAAGCAATGAAAATACTTGTTTGTTAGTGGCGGCAAAATTCTCTTTAAGCTGTACTAATTTATTTTGGATAGCTATCCGCAAAGTGCTGTTCATTTTAATACTGTCGCCTATCATCTCAATATCAAAATTTATCAATGGCCTTGTGATAGGGCCTGTTAATTTTAGTAAAACCCTAAAAGGTATTTTTTGGTTAAAGACTTTTTCTATGCTGGAGGTAACTTCACCTACTTCGTTGCCTAACAAATCCCGGGGTTCAGTATTTATAACGTATTCAGCAGTAATATTTACCTGTGCATCTGTGGGCGTACCCGTAAAATTAATACGGCTGCCTGCTACAACATTAAACTGCTTGTTGAGGAACTGGTAATTTAACCGGTAATAACCACTATCCAAATTATAAGGTCCTTGTAGTATAAGCCCACCGGCACTATCTAACCCTGCCTGTAATTTTGCTTTGCCATACAGCTTAAGCTCGTCGCCTGCAGCAGGATCAATAATAAAAGTAAGTGCCGCATGCGGACTGGTTTGAATGTTAAATCTGTATTGTAAAGCTTGATGTATAATCCTACTGGTGGCGGGCTGCGTAGCACGAGTGAAACCCCTTGCACTTGGTTGCGGCAATATAAATGTATCCCTTTCTATAAAACGGATCATCGAATTTTCAGCATCTTTATTAACATTGTTCTGGGGTAAAATAATAGTAATATCACTGCTGTCATCCAACAAGATATTGCCTTCAATAACTGGGTTGGCTGTACTGCCAGTTATGGTTGCATTTGCATCTACAGCAGCAAAACCATATACCTGGTTGGCAATGGCTTTTTGTACATTAAATAGGGTTAAGTGTTTTGTGCTCAAATTTATCTTCAGGTTATTATTACCGGCTGGGTTAGTAATAATTCCGCCATTTATCACTAACTTATTATGTGAACCATCTTGCACAATAAAATTTTTCAACACCATATTTGGGTAGTGCAATACAATTTTTTGTGTATCAACTATATACTTGCCGCCAAGTGCATTTACATTAAAAATAGCACTATCTACATTGAGCGTGCCATCCCAGTACGAGCCTGTTGTAGCATTTTGTAAAGCTTCGTTTTGCCCCATGCTTTTATCATCTGTATCGATGGCATTATCTTTTATAGCCAGTATTTTAACATGCCCATTTATTGCGCCCCCAGTTAATTGTTGGGCAATACCGCTTGTGTTGCCCAAATGGTAAATTTGATTGATATAGTTTAAAAAAGTATTACGGATACTATCTGCTCCAACGCTTTTTGTTTTACCGGTATCTGCCAGGTTCCACTCCAGGCTAATGTTGCCTATACTCGCAATTTCTTTATAAGCCAACTCGCTACTGTCCACCATAGGGCGCTTGCCTTGTACTATAACAACTGGTACGGTTTTCCGTAAAGCTTTTTGTTTGCTTTTTTTATTTACAGCCCTCAATTTTGTAGGAAATCGTTTAGGGGGCACCGTATCTATAATATTTGTAACAAACCTTTGCCGAAATGCGGGTGTAAAAAATTTTGCCGGGCTTGCAATTAAAGTATTAAAAGTAAAAAGAGCAAAAATTATTATGGGGATATACCAAATAAAGTGTGTATTTTTTTTACCAGTTATTTTAAAAGTTTGTTTTGTTGCCATTAGTTTTTTGCCCTATTAACTAAAATATTTGCTATTAAAGAATTGATGTGCGTTAAAGCCCTTAAAACTATTAAAGGTATAGAAAACTGTGCCTGCTTTTTATATTTTGCCCTGCTATGGTAATACAAGTTTTATAAATATAAATGCGGTTTATATTTTGGGCGCCCGGGCGGGCTATACGCTACAATCTTTTTTGCGGGAGGCCCGACAAAAAAGGATTTACGCTACTATCCCTGGCGCTTCGGCTTATACAGTATGCGCTATCTATAAAGAAAGTTTACTGACCAAGCAAATGCTCTTAAAATTTTTGTACCTACTCAAATTATGGCAGGCAGTAAAAATAAAGCGCCTATAAATTTGCCCGAACCAGTCAGACGATGGCGCCAAGGCTGGTTACTATAGCTTCAATTTACTGTACCAATCAGAGGAGGGCGTGAGGCTGGTTACTAAAGCTAATACCGGCTACTTAAGCTTATTAAAACAAAATACTTTGATACATTTTTTACTTAGGATAATCTATCCAGGCATTTTTTTATATTCACACCAGCCCCTAATACATCCTTAAAAATATCGCCCATTTTTTTTACCCTATCGTGTATGTTATGTATGGTAAATGCAGAGGGATGCAGCCCCTTTTTAACTTCTTTCCACAACAACGGCGTTGATACTGTTGCGCCCGCTTTAGGCCGCAAACTGTAAGCGCAGGCAATGGTTTGCCCACGCCTGTTCTGTAAAAAATCCAGGTAAATATGCTCATCGCCCCGCTTGGCTAAATTGCGTTCGGTGGTTGTAAAATCAGGTAACTGTTCGCTTACCATAGTGCATAAAAAATGGGCAAAGCCTTTTACTTGCTCGTAGGCATATTTTTTAGCCATCGGCACATAAATATGCAAGCCGGTAGCGCCGCTGGTTTTACAATAACAGGCAGCACCAGCTTTATCCAGCAATATTTTAAATGCATTGGCTGCTTGGATTACCTGTTCAAAATCATTCTTGTCAGATGGGTCAATATCAATGATCATATAATCTGGCTTATCCAAATTTTTTGTGGTAGAGTTCCAGGGATTAATTTCTATACAGCCGAGGTTATTCAGGTATGCCAGCGTGGCTTTATCGTTACAAATAATATAGTCTATATCCTTATTGGCAGACTCAGAAAATAGCTTGAGGCTTTTTACAAATGCAGGCGCATCATCACCCGCATCTTTATGAAAAAAACCTTTGTCATCAATACCGCCTGGGTTTCGTTTTAGCGATTCGGGCCTATCTTTTAAATACGGTAAAATATACTCGTTCATCTGCTGGTAATAATCAATCACCATACCCTTAGTAACGGCATCATCCGGAAAGTAAATTTTGTTACGGTTGGTGAGTTTTATTTTGGCTTTGCCAATTACCAGTTCCATATCGTTCCCCTGCTTTGTATCTTCAGTATCAACAATTTTTTTAGGTGCTTCTTTTACTTTTGCCATAACAATATCTTTAGGTTTTTTTTCTTCCCGCATGCGTAAAAAAATGGGATGCCGCATTTTGCCATCGGTTGTCCACTCAGTAAATTTTATTTCGCAAACAAATTTTGGCTTCACCCATGTAACGGGCATATTTGTTTTTACTTTTTCTTTAAAAGGCGATTGGGCAATAATTATTGGCTTTAATTTATTATACGTCTCTTTCAGCATTTTATCCGTAAAGCCGCTACCAGTATGTCCTGCATATTTTAAGCCATTTGGTGTTTTAACAGCCAGCACCAAAGCGCCAAAATAATTACGGGAGCCAGTGGGTTCTGTAAAACCAACTATTATAACCTCGTCAGATTTATGGTGCTTTATCTTTAGCCACTCTCCCGTTCGCTCGCCTGTATGGTATTCGCTTTTTATTTTCTTCGCCATAATGCCTTCCAGGTCTTTACTCACTGCCGCATTAAAAAATTCAATGACAGTTTCCAGCACATGCTCAGAGTATTTTATAACATCATTTTTAGGGATCAATTTTTTAAGTAATTTTTTCCTATCTAGCAACGATAGTGAAGTGGTATCCTGCCCATCAAGCGAGAGCAGATCGAACACATAATAACAAAGAGGAAATTGCGTATTGTCCTCGTAATGCTGCAGTTTTTGAAAATCAGATTTTCCATCTTCATTAATTACTACAACCTCTCCATCCAGCACAGCATGGTGTTTTATTTTTTTAAGCTCGTTGTACACCAAAGGGTAAGCAATGTTAAAACTATTGCCATTGCGGGAGTATAATTGATTGGCTCCATCCTTAATTTCAGCAATTGCCCTGTAGCCATCCCACTTAATTTCGTACAGCCAATCTTTACTATTAAAGGGTTCTTCAATTTCTCTTGCCAGCATCGGCGTAATATAATCCGCCAGTTTTTTAGTTGATAAATTGCTATGGCTTATTTGGTAGAATTTTTTTTTGCGGCTCTTTGTTTTCTGCCAGCCATTTATTTATAGGCGATGTTGCCAAAGTTTCCTTTTCACTATCGTATTCTTCTATCGCAAACTCATCATTGTGTTTTATTAGCAGCCATTGGTTTTCGCCCCTGCCTTTTAATTTTACCAGGGCAAATTCCCCCTTCAGTTTTTTGCCATGCAGCGTAAACTTTAAGTTGCCTGCGGCAAGCCCTGCCAATAATTTTATTTCTGCGGCGGCACTTGATGGGGCTTTCTCAATAGTAGAGTACGTCCCTTTATCCCATATCTCAACAATGCCTGCGCCGTAACCTTCTGGTATAATGCCTTTAAAATCTTTATAGGCATATGGATGGTCTTCTACCATCATTGCCAGCCGTTTGTCTTTTGGATTTAAGGAAGGTCCTTTTGGCACCGCCCAACTTTTTAATACGCCTTCCATCTCCAACCTAAAATCGTAATGCAGGTGCGATGCTTTATGGCGTTGCACTACAAAAGATAATTGCCCTTTGCTTTTATCTACCTTAGCGCCTGGCTCTGGCGTCTTATCAAAATTTC
Source organism: Ferruginibacter sp. (assembly GCA_025351645.1). Lineage (GTDB taxonomy): Bacteria > Bacteroidota > Bacteroidia > Chitinophagales > Chitinophagaceae > Ferruginibacter. Next base: position 2,892 of record JANXVN010000295.1, on the reverse strand, counting down.
TTTTTTCAGTGTACTTCGACAAGCTCATATCACGATGCTTTTTTAGATTTTGTAAGGCTTTCTTTTAATTGCGCCATAAGGTCTTTTGCCTTGCTGTGCACCACTTTAAGACTTGTGGCCGAGGGCTTGCTTCCTTTAGCTTTGGCTTTTATCAGCTTCAATAATTCTTCCGTATAAGTATCTTTATAGGTAGTAACATTAAAGTCGCCGGATAGTTGGTTTATCAATGAAATGGCCATCTTAAGCTCAGCTGGTTTTACGGCAGCATCTGCCGGAAGCTCCAGTTCTTTAACCTCCCTTATCTCTTCAGAAAAACGCAGCCGGTTTAAAATCATTACCTCATTGGTAGCTTTCAAAATAGCGAGGTGTTCTTTGTTGCGCATTACAAAAGTAGCAATGCCAACTTTGCCAGTTTGCATCAATGCAGCTTTCAGCAATGCATAAGCACGTACGCCTGATTTTTCTGGCGCAATATAATAAGGCGTTTCATAATAAATACTTTTTATTTCTGCTTCTTTTACAAAATCGCTTATCTCTATCACTTTTGTTTTGATGGCACTGGCAGCCTCAAAATCTTTATCTTCCAATACCACATATTTATTATTGAGCATGTAGCCTTTAACAATATTTGCCCAGGGTACTTCTTTGCCTGTTTTTTCATTCACCCGCATAAAGCGGATGTTTGATAAATCTTTTTTATCGAGCATATCCAAATCAAGATTGCTTTCCTGGGTGGCACTAAATAATTTTACGGGTATGTTTACCAACCCAAAACCTATTGTACCTGCCCATATTGGCCTCATAAAAAAATATTTTTTGTTAAGGGATGTTAAAACCACACTCAGCCCGGTTTTAGGCTATTTTATGAAGCTCCTAAAATTTGCATTACAACTTTTTCTTCTGCGGTAAGCCCGGCCTTGTTGTCGTCTTTTTCTATATCATCCAACTGCCGAACATATTTTTCAAGCGAATTATTTTCGTACAACGACAAAATCATTGGATGCACATAATATTTTTTACAAACCGTACGGGTATTGCCCAAATGTTTTGATACCATGTCCAATGCTTCTACCACTTTCTTTTTTGCTTCGGTAGCGGTTTCAAAAAAACCTAGTTCTTTAAAGGCTAAAAACGCATGAATGGTACCGTTCCAGGTGCGGAAATCTTTTGCTGTAAATTCTTCGCCGCTTATTCGTTTAATGTAGTCATTTACCATGCCGCTATCAACCGCCCTATGCTGTCCTTCGGCTGTATAATATTGAAACAATTCTTTGCCGGGTATATCCCTGCAGGCTTTTACAATGGCAGATAATTTTTTGTTCTTAATGCTAATATTATGGTGTACGCCTTTTTTGCCCTTAAAAGTAAATTTCAATTCGGTACCAGTTATGCCTACATGCTTATCTTTTAAGGTAGTCAAGCCAAAAGAGCCATATAATTTTTCGTACATGGTATTGCCTACTCTTATATTGGTGCGTTCCATCACACCTACTACGGCTGCCAATACTTTTTCTAATGGCAGCCCCGGTAGTGCAAGGTCTTTTTCTAGCTGCAGCCTGATTTTTGGCAACACTTGCCCAAACTGGTATAACCTATAAAATTTTGTATGGTTACGCAACGTATTCCAAAACGGGTGATACTTATATTGCTTCCTATTTTTTACATCTACGCCGGTTGCCTGCAAATGCCCATTTGGCAACACACAAATCCAAACATCCTCCCAGGCTGGCGGAATAACAAGGCTCTTAATCCTTTTCAGGTCTTCTTCGTCTTTGATAGATTGTGCTTCGCTGGCAACATAATCAAACGATTTTCCTTTTTTTATTCTTTTTATCCCCGGCTCTGTATCATGCACGTATATTAGGTTAATTGCTTGTGCTGTTTTTTTTGGATTACCAATAATGCTCTTTATTTTTTTCGGCGGAAGCTTTAAAATCAATTCTTCAATGGCTTGCATATTATTTATAATTGTATAAAACACATAGAAAGTATTGTGCCTTTTTTAAACTATATTATCCAATAATAATGTGTTAAAAAAACTTCCCTTTTGCATTAAATAACGAGGAATTTATTCTACAAAAAAATAAAAATTAGTATGCAGCTAAACGCAAAGTGGAATGGTCTATCATTTGACTATCATATACAAAACTATAAGACATGCTTACCAAAGACGAAAACCTTCTTTTTCTTGAAAGCAAAATACAGGAAATAAAGATTGCGATGTTTAAGGCTGAAATAAATTCTGAATTGCAGCTTCCCAACAACATCGTATCTACCATTAAAACAGATAGTGAAGGCAACGTATGGTTTTTTACATCTTGCAACGGAGCGTATGCAAAAAATTTAGACAAAAACTTTTTTGGTTATCTTGAATATTATCAAAAAGGGCAGGATTTTCGTTTGAGGCTTAGCGGCAAAGCCTCTATTGTTGAAGGCGAAGAAAACGACAGCAACAGTTCAATTGCAACGGCACCAATAAAAAGAGGCAGCATCGTTTTAATTAAGTTTAAAATAGTAAATGCTGAATATTTTGAAAACAAGCCCTCTGTAAATATTTCTGTAAAGGATAAAGTGAAAACTTTTTTTACGGATATATTTATCCCCAACTCACATAGGATGTACGACTTTTCTTAAAGTTTTATCAATATACATAAAAGCCTCCTTAGAGATAGTGAAGCTTTTTTTTTGCCTTTTACAAAAACAAAGCGCAGCGTTTTCCAAATGCTGAGCTTTGTTTTGAATGGTTTATTATTTATTTTTTTTGAGATTAAATACCCTGGAAATATTAAACCCAAAATAAATATCGCCTTTGCCCCAATTACCTGTTGTTTGCCCAATATATTGAGATTCTATCATGCTTTGCGAATTACTGAACACCAGTTGAAATACATG
>JANXVN010000227.1 GCA_025351645.1 Ferruginibacter sp. | reverse complement strand
GCTTTTGCAGGAGGCTTGCTGGGTGCTTATTTGGGAGCATTGCGTTTTCCGCAGGCAATTTTAAAAAATGTATTAGGCTGTGTGTTGGCGGTAGCGGCCTATAAATTATTATTTTCTTAAATTTTTTTGTATGGATATTACAGTATTATTTTTTGGGCAATTAGCGGAGCTTGCGGCTACTAACGAAACGGTTTTTCAATCTGTTATTGATACTGATGCATTGAAAATACAATTGCATCAAAAATACCCACAGTTTGCCGATTCCTCTTTCATTATTGCGGTAAATAAAATATTAACGGATCAAAATACCCCTTTATTCAACGGCGCAACAGTAGCTTTGCTGCCACCATTTTCCGGAGGATAATTATGAGTAATATAGATGAAGAAAGATATAGCAGGCAAACCATCCTTAAAGGCTTTGGCCTGGTGGGGCAGCAAAAATTAAATGCTGCTAAAGTGCTGGTTATAGGTGCTGGCGGGCTTGGCTGTCCCGCATTGCAATACCTTGCTGGGGCGGGCGTTGGCACAATTGGCATTGCGGATGATGATGTTGTTTCCTTATCAAACCTCCATAGGCAAATTTTATATTCGGTAGCCGATATTGGTTTGCCTAAAGTAACGATAGCCGCTGCTAAGCTAAGTATTTTAAACCCGGATATCGCCATCATCCCCCATCACCTAAAATTAAAAAACATCAATGCTTTAAACATTATTGGTCAATATGATATAATACTGGATGGCACTGATAATTTTGCATCCCGCTATATGATCAATGATGCCTGTGTGCTGCTGGGCAAGCCGCTGGTATATGGTGCTGTAATGCAGTACCAGGGGCAGGTAGCTATTTTTAATGTGCCAGGCCTAAATGGCATAGCTATTAATTACCGTCATCTTTTTGCTACTGCTCCAAAACCCCGGGAAGTTCCCAATTGCGCAGAAGCTGGCGTGCTGGGTGTGTTGCCGGGAATTATTGGAACGATGCAGGCAGCCGAAGCCATCAAATTAATAACTGGTATCGGTAAGCCGCTTATCAATAAATTGCTTACTTATAATGTGCTCACAAATGAGATGTATACCGTTAGCGTAAACACATCATCACCCAATAAAAAAGAATCACTGATAAGCGAAACAATATTTTTACAGATGGATTATGAAGACGAATGTGGCATAAAAGAAAAGCACATTATAGAAATAGATGGCGATGAATTTGAAACGCTCCGTAAACAACCTGGCACTGCAGTTATAGATGTACGGGAAGTATATGAACTGCCACAGGTAACTAATTTTGAGCATCAGCAAATACCAATGACGGTTTTTAAAGAATCGATCAGATCTATTGCAGACAAAAATATTATTTTATTCTGTCAGCACGGTATCCGTAGCATATATGCCGGTGAAATGCTGCAGGAAGTTTTTGGAAATTCTAAACAAATATATAGCCTTAAAGGAGGCATCAGCAAATGGGCTGCAAAACTTTTATAAATAATTGCCATGGCAGAAAAATCAGTTAAAAATATATTTACGCAAGGAGCTATTGAACCTGTATTTATCAGCGATAGCATAGCAAAGCATAGCAGCAAAACTAATATCGGCGCACATAGTATTTTTTTGGGCCAGGTGCGGAAGGATGTCATCGATGGCAAGGATGTGGTTGCCATCGATTATACTACCTATGAAGAAATGGCGTTGGAAAAAATGCACGAAATAAGAGAAGCTGTTTTTGCAAAATATCCACTAGCCTGCATGCATATACGCCATAGCCTAGGCAAGGTTGATGCTGGCAAAATATGCCTGTTTGTTTTTACTTCATCGGCCCATCGCAAAGTTGCAATAGAAGCTTGCGAAGAAGTGGTTGAAAAAATAAAAGCGGAGCTTCCTGTATGGGGCAAAGAAATTTTTGAAGATGACACCCATCAATGGAAAGAAAATAAATAAATACTATGGTCAACATTACACATAAGTCCAACACGCTCCGCATTGCCGTAGCCACAGCTACAGTAACCGTTTCTTCGCAGCAAACCATAGAAGCAGTTGAACAACGAAAAGTCCCTAAAGGCGATGTGTTTGAGTTTGCCCGGGCCGCTGGTTTATTGGGCATAAAAAAAACAAGCGATGTAATACCAGACTGCCATCCTTTACCGGTAGAGTATGCTGCAATTACTTATGCTGTGGATGGCCTAAACATTACCGTAAGGGTAGAAGTACATACCATTTATAAAACTGGTGTTGAGGTAGAAGCCATGCATGGGGCAGCAGTTACGGCGCTTACCATGTACGATATGCTAAAGCCGATTGATAAAGGCGTAGAGATAAATAATATAAGGCTCGAAAAGAAATCAGGCGGTAAAAGCGATATGTTGAAAGTTGAGGACGCGAGTATTAAATGTGCGGTAATTGTTTGTTCCGATACTGTATCAAGAGGGGAGAAGGAAGATACTGCAGGCAAAGCTATTATTTTAAAGCTGTATAAATTTGGTATTGAAACCACAGTGTACGAAGTGATTGCGGATGATTTTGACAAGATACAATCCACCCTAAAGCAATTTTGTAATGATGATATTCAGCTACTGATCTTTACTGGTGGTACAGGGTTGTCTTCAAGGGATAATACCCCCGAAGCTGTGGAGCCTTTGCTGGATAAACTAGTGCCGGGCATTATGGAAACAGCACGCAATTACGGGCAGCAGCGTATGCCGTATGCCATGCTATCCCGCGGTGTAGCGGGCTTTGCAGGCAATACATTGGTACTTACTTTGCCAGGCTCACAAAAAGGGGCAGAAGAAACCATCGATGCAATTTTTCCGCAGGTGCTGCATTTATTTACAGTCAAAAAAGGGATGCAGCATTAGGCAGCTGCTGGATGAATAAATATGTAATGTGGTTTTTTAAAGGCCGTCTTTTACAAATTATACATCAAAAAAACTGCGCTTCATTTATTTTCAGTCTTTACATCTTAGTAACATTTTCCCTATTAATTTCGTACTTACACAAATAAACCATGATAAAATTTTTATTGCTTGTTGCTGTATTGCTTTCTATCAAAGCCTCTGCCCAAAAAATTTATGGAACTATTTTAAATGATAAAGGCGACCTGCTGCCTTATTCTTCCGTTACCATCAAAGGCACAACAATTGGAGCCAGTGCTAATAACAGGGCTAAGTTTGCTCTTAATGTAACGCCCGGAAGCTATACTGTAATTTGTCAGCACATTGGTTATACAACGCAAGAAAAGCAAGTAACAATCACTAGCAGCGAACAGGAAATTAATTTTGTTTTGCCCCAACAAAAGTTAGTGATGAAAGAAGTGGTTATTAAAAGCAATGGAGAAGACCCTGCCTACCAAATTATAAGAGAAACAATAAAGAAAAGGAATTTTTATGGCAAACAAGTTACTGCCTTTACCTGCGAATTGTATGGCAAAGACATGATAAAGCTCCGCCACCTGCCAAAAAAAATATTCGGGATGAAAGTAGATGTAGACGACCGTGAAGAAATGATGCTTGATACTATGGGGCAAGGCATAATTTATCTTTCAGAATCTATTGCAAAAATAGCCGTGCAACAACCCAAAAAATTTAAGATGCAAGTTATAAGCAGCAGGGTAAGCGGCAGCAATGGCTTTGGTATCAGCTTTCCTACATTCATTAGCTTGTACCAAAACAATGTACCCATTTTTGCAGAGCAATTAAATCCACGGGGCTTTGTTTCGCCCATAGCCGATGGGGCCATTGGCTTTTATAAGTTTAAGTTCCTCGGCAGTTTTTACGAAAACGGCAAAGAGATAAATAGCATACGGGTAACGCCAAGAAGAAATTATGAGCCCTTATTTTCGGGCATTATCAATATAGCAGAAACTGATTGGCGCATCCATAGCTTTGACCTGGTGCTAACAAAAAAATCACAACTGGAAGTTATAGACACGCTTCAAATAACACAATTTTTTGTTCCGGTAAACGATGAGGTATGGCGGGTAAAAAACCAATTGCTGCATTTTAATTTTAACCAGCTTGGCATAGATGCCATCGGTAATTTTGTAAATGTATATTCTAATTATGATGTGGCACCAAACTTTAAAAAGGATTATTTTGACAGGGTAATAATTAAATACGACACCAATGTAAATAAAAAAACAAAGGCTTACTGGGATACGATACGCCCTGTGCCTTTAGAGAAAGAAGAAGTAAAAGACTACCAGGTAAAAGATAGCCTGTTTGAGGTGCAAAGAGATTCTATAAACAGCAAGCATACAGTAGATTCTTTACGCAAGCGCCAGGGTAAAGTGAAGCCTTTACAAATTTTTTGGAGTGGCATCAACCGCACGCATTATGGAGATTCTGGAAGGTATAATTGGGGCTTTGGGGCGCTTATAAAAAACCTGGAATACAACACAGCCGAAGGTGTAGCGCTAAACGTAACAGGCTATTTTGAAAAATTCCTGAAAAAGTCCAGGGCTGATATTTTAATCAAACCAACTATACGCTATGGCTTAAGCAACAAGCATGTGAATGCATGGGTAGATGCCACTATACGCAACAGGGACTTTGATATCGATAGAAAAATAAAGCGGGAAGAATGGGCATTTTCTGGTGGAAAAAGAATAAGCCAGTTTAATAAAGAAAGCCCCATAACGCCAGTTGTAAATAGTTTTAGTACGTTGCTGTATGGCGATAATTTTATGAAGACTTACGAGAATTATTTTGCTGCCGCAGGGTTTACAAAAAAATATGAAAGTGGTTTCAGGTTTAACATCAAGGCTTTATACGAAGACAGGATACCTTTGGACAACACAACAGATTTTACGTTGTTTAAAGATTCGAAAAAGAACATCACGCCAAACTATCCTTATGAAAAAATACGCAATCAATTTCCCAGGCACCAGGCAACAATTGTAAGCGCAGAAATTAGCTTTAAGCCAGGGCAGCAGTACATACAGTTTCCTTATAGAAAAATGGCCATCGGTTCAAAATACCCAACATTTAGCTTAAGTTATACAAAAGGCATAAAGGATATTTTAGGCAGCGATGTAAACTTTGATAAATGGAAAGCTGGCGTAGAAGGCGACAAAAATTTCAAGCTTGGCGGCCTATTAAAATACAATGTAACCCTTGGAGGTTTTCTTAACCGCAAAGAAGTATTTATACAAGATTTCCAGCATTTTAATGGCAACCGTTCTACCCTGGCAGGCGAGTACCTTAACAGTTTCCAGCTATCATCTTATTATGAAAATAGCACTACGGCAAGCATTTATGGCATCGTTCATTTAGAACATCATTTCAATGGCTTGCTAACCAATAAAATACCATTTTTCAACCGGCTAAACTGGAACCTAGTTGCAGGCAGCAATGCCTTTTACGTAAACAGTAAAAGCAACCACACAGAGCTGTTTTTCGGACTCGAAAATATCCTAAAAATTTTCAGGATAGATTACGTCTACGGCTTTGAAAACGGCGGAAGAAGAAAAGCAAGTGCCATCAGCATTGGCTTTGGCGGCCTATTAGGCGGATCACTTAACAGCGTAGTTAAAAACGGCGAAAAGTCTAATGGTTTTTAGTTTTTAGTTTATTATTTTTTGTTGGGAGACCACTGAATTCTCGAAATATCGGTAAGCTGAAGATGGTTAAAATTTCAGTATGCTATTACCTTCGAAACTCATAACTTATCACTCATAACTTATAACTGCATTCATAACTCATAACTTCTATTTATCTTTGCGCCCTAAATTTGGTTTGCCTGCAAGCATCCAATCTTAAAAGATTTTCCGGCTTTACCGGAATCAAATTATTATGGCAGTACTACATAACAGGGTCTCCCAGGCGGAGCTTAAAATATTATTGTACCAGGAAACTACACCCCGCACAACCATTTCCTTTTACCAATATTTTGCAATTACAGATACAAAACAATTCCGCGACGAGCTGTATGCTGCATTAAACGCACTAAAGGTTTTTGGGCGTATTTACATTGCGCACGAAGGAATCAATGCACAAATAAGCGTACCGACCGAAAGCCTGGAAGCCTTCAAAAGTTATTTGTATTCCATTGAACCAATAAATGGGGTACGGTTAAATATTGCTGTAGATGACGATGGTAAATCTTTTTGGGTTTTAAAGATAAAAGTTAGGGAGAAGATAGTGGCTGATGGTATTACGGATACGGCATTCAGCATGGAAAAAAAAGGTAATTATGTAGATGCGTTGCAGATGAATGAATTGATGCTTGATGAAGGTACTATTGTGATAGACATGCGCAACCACTACGAATATGAAGTAGGCCATTTTGAAAAAGCAATAGAGATACCTAGCGATACTTTTAGGGAACAATTACCCATGGCCGTAGAGATGATGAAGGATAAAAAGGACAAAAACATCATTATGTATTGCACCGGCGGCATACGTTGCGAAAAGGCAAGCGCCTATATGCTGCACAATGGCTTTAACAAGGTGTTTCATTTAGCAGGCGGCATTATTAATTATGCAAAGCAGGTTAAAGCAAATAATGAAAGTAGTAAATTTATAGGCAAAAACTTTGTGTTTGATGATAGGCTGGGGGAGCGCATAACACCCGATATTATTGCTCAATGCCACCAGTGCGGCATACCTGCAGATACACACACCAACTGCAAAAATGAAGCCTGCCACTTATTATTTATACAATGCGCCCACTGCGCCAAAGCATTTGATGGCTGCTGCGGCGAAGCATGCAAGACGGTCTATAATTTACCAGAAGAAGTACAAAAAGAATTGCGCAAAGGCATAGAGAAAGACAGCATGATATTTAATAAGAGCAAGCAACGGTTAAGGCCGAAGATAGAAATGCAGCCTCCCTGCCGGCCAAAGGAGGGTTCTTGATCCCTGATAAAGGAAACAGTTTTTTTAACTGTAAGAACGGGCCCCTCATGTTGCAATATTTTTATAAAACAATAAATTTAAAAATCTTCAAACTGTGCTTTGGAAGGTACATTTTATCCTGATAACTTTCTACAAACAGGAGGAAGTTTGGCTCTGACGAATTTCATAATACGCTCCAAATTAAAAGCTCTGGAACCTCCATTGGAGGGCAGGGAGGCTTGGCTTTGCTGTCATGCATTACTCAATCCATTTAATGCAAACCGGGTTTGGCACTTCAATACGTTTACCCGTATCTGTTAGCATGCCTGTTTTTCTGTTAATTTTAAAGATGATGATATCATCGCTACGTTGATTAGCTACTAATAAAAAATTTCCAGTAGGGTCAAAATTAAAGTTGCGTGGCGATTTGCCCAAGGTGCTTTGGAAGCCTGCTACAGTTAATTTGCCTGTGGTTTGGTTGATGCTGAAAATGGTGATATTGTTGGCTATGTCACGGTTGCTGGTGTATAAAAATTTACCGTCGTGCGATACATGTATGTCTGCAGCGCCAACCTGGCCTTTAAAATCTTTTGGTAAAATGCTGATATCCTGAAGCTTTTCCAACTTGCCATTTTCGTAACGGTAAGCTATAACGTTAGCACCCATTTCTGTTATCAAGTAAGCGTATTTTTTGTTAGGTGCAAAATCAAAATGCCTTGGCCCTGCGCCACCTGCTGTTGCGGCAAATGGTGTTGGCGCTGGGGTAAGCTTGCCAGTAATTTTATCTAACTTGTAAATCATTACTTTATCAATGCCCAGGTTGGGTACAAACAAATAATTATTATCCGGAGATAAAACAGTGCTATGTACATGCGGGCCTTCTTGCCTGTCTTTGTTAGGGCCGGTGCCGTTGTGTGCTATAACCTGGCTGGCAGTATCTAAAGAACCATCATCCTTCACCGGAAACTCAGCGAATGTTCCGCTTGAGTAATTGCCTGCAAATACATATTTTCCGTTGTTGGTAACAGATACGTAACAAGGGTCTGTGCCACCAGAATTTTGTTTGCCGATATCAGTCAGCCTGCCATTGCCTGCATCGAAAGAAAAAGCTGTAACGCTGCCACCAATATAGCTTCCGGTAGTATCGTGCGTTTCATTTACTGCATACACAGTTTTGTTATTTGGGGCTACTGCCAAGTAAGATGGGTTGGTTGTTTTAGTAACGCTTATCAGGCTGTCATCTCCGGTTTTAGTATTAAAATTATATACATAAATCCCCTGGCCTTTTCCGTTGGTGTAGGTGCCGACTAATAAATAAGGTTTCTTTTGAGCGAAAGCAATGTTGCAAGCAAGCAAGCACAGCAATAAAAATTTTAAGCGCATATTTTTATTTTGAAATGTTGAATGTACTATTTATTAAAGTGCAGTTTTTAATCAGGCAAAAAATTAGTTAGGCTTATTTTACCAGTGTTTCCAGTGCTTTGCTGATGCGGTTAAAAGTTTCTTTGTCACTCAAAGCTTCCGGCATAAATTTTTGGCCTATTACTTTTTCATACAATTCTATGTACCGGTTGCTGATGGTGCTTATCCATTCATCGCTCATTGCCGGTACTACTTGCCCTTCTTTGCCCATAAAGTTATTTTCAATTAGCCACTCCCGCACAAATTCTTTGCTTAATTGCTTTTGGCGTTCTCCACTTGCCTGCCTTTCTTCGTAGCCATCTGCATAAAAATAACGGCTGCTATCCGGTGTATGTATTTCATCCATTAAATAAATGGTATCGCCTATCTTGCCAAACTCATATTTTGTATCTGCTAAAATCAACCCTTGCTTAGCGGCTAATTCTTTTCCTCTTGCAAAAAGGGCATGTGTATATTTTTCTAGGGTAGCATAATCAACTTCACTAACAATGCTATTTTTAATGATGTCTTCCCTGCTGATATCTTCATCATGGCCCACCGAAGCCTTAGTGGAAGGCGTGATGATTGGCACCGGAAAAAAATCATTTTCTTTTAATCCATCGGGCATTGTTACGCCGCATAAAACTTTGTTACCGCTATTATAGATTCGCCAGCTGTGGCCTGTAAGGTTTCCGCGTATCACCATCTCTACTTTAAAAGGCATGCATTTTTTGCCAATGGCGGTGTTGGGCGTAGGTGAAATTACCAGCCAGTTAGGGCAAATATCTTCGGTTGCTTTTAGCATGTAAGCAGCTATTTGGTTTAAAACCTGTCCTTTATAGGGGATTGGTTTAGATAGTATCACATCAAATGCGGAGATGCGGTTGCTGGCTATCATTACCAGCCATTCTGCCCCAATACTATAAACGTCCCTTACTTTGCCGCTGTAAAAATTTGTCTGGTCTTTAAATTGAAATGTTGCCATGCGGCTAAATTACAGGCTAGTTATGTAACCACCCAATTTGTACGTTAAAAATTATTTAAGCACCGGATAATAAATAATTTTTTACTGTTTGTGAACAATGCTAATTTTAATTAATATTTACCATCTAAACAATGCTATATGAAAAAACGAATACCCTACCTATGCACTTTGCTGTTGGTGAATTTAATTACGATTACTGCCTTTGCACAAACAAAAACTATCTCGGGCAAGGTAGAAGATTTTGCCAGCAAGGGTGCTGTTATAGCGGTTTCTGTAACCGTTAAAGGCGCACCAACCGGCACTTTTACCGATGATAAAGGAAATTTCAAGATTACTATCCGCCAGGCTTTCCCCGTTACTTTGGTTATTTCTTCAGTTGGATATCTATCGCAGGAAGTTATAGTTACCGATGCAGCAACACCTGTAATAGTTGCATTTAAGCCAGCTAATACCCTTGGGCAGGAAGTGGTGGTATCTGCCACTAAAATAGCCACTCGTATATTAGAGTCGCCGGTTTCGATTGAAAGGGTTAGTGCCGCCGCCATCCGCAATGCACCTGCTGCAAGCTACTACGATGTGGTAAGTACACTTAAAGGGGTAGATGTGGTTACAGCCTCGCTAACATTTAAAACGCCTACTACCAGAGGGTTTGCAGGTAGCGGCAATACAAGGTTTACACAATTGGTAGATGGCATGGACAACCAGGCGCCAGGACTAAATTTTTCTGTAGGCGGCGTAATTGGGCTTACGCAATTAGATGTTGATAATATGGAATTATTGCCCGGCGCATCTTCCGCATTATACGGCCCCGGCGGCATGAATGGCACTTTACTCATCAACAGCAAGAACCCATTTAAATACCAGGGGCTTTCTTTTGAAGTAAAAGAAGGCATGATGCATGTTGATGGCAAAAAACAGGACCCATCGTTTTATCATAACTGGAATTTGCGTTGGGCAAAGAAAGTATCTGAAAAATTAGCGTTTAAAATAACTGCTGAATATGTGCAGGCGAAAGATTGGGTGGGGGATGACTACCGTAATTATAAAGGCCTGGCAGTATCTGGCAGCCCCAGTTTTGGTACCCGTGCCAGCGACCCAAATTACAATGGCATTAATGTATATGGCGACGAAACCCATATCGATATGACACGGGGCTTAAAGGGTATCGCTGCTGCGGCACCATTTCTAGCGCCTTACATCAATACACTAACAACTAGCCCCATCATGATAACCCGTACCGGTTATAAAGAAAAGGATGTGCTGAGCCCCAACACCGTAAACTTTAAATTGGGAGGTGCGGTACATTACAAAATAACATCCCGTACAGAAGCCATACTGGAAGGCTTTTGGGGAACAGGCAATACCATTTATACCGGCAGCGACCGATACTCTTTAAAAAACTTAAAGATTGGGCAGTATAAATTAGAACTTAACAATAAAAACTGGTTGCTGCGTGGCTACACCACACAGGAAGATGCCGGAGAATCTTTCAACGCATCTGCAACTATGGCGTTTTTTAACGAAGCCTGGAAACCAAGCGGCGGAAGCACAGGCTGGGTAGCGCAATATGCACAAGCTTACTTATCTTCCAAATTACAAGGGCAAACAGATGCGGCGGCACATACAGCGGCACGTGCGGTTGCAGATGTTGGCAGGCCTGCTGAAGGCAGCCCCGAGTTTACAAAACTATTCAACACCGTACGCAGTATACCTATTTATAAAAATGGTGGTTTGTTTATAGATAAAACAAGCCTTTACAATGTAGAAGGCCAATACAATTTAACCAGCGCCATAAATAATGTTGCAGAAGTATTAATAGGTGGAAATTATAAAAGATATCTTTTAAATAGTGAAGGCACCCTATTTGCTGATAGCGCCGGCAAGATAGGCATTAACGAATATGGTGGTTATTTACAAATAGCAAAACAAGTGTTGGAAAGATTGAAAATCACTTTATCCGGCAGGTACGATAAGAACCAAAATTTTAAAGGCCGTTTTACGCCAAGGGCAACCGCGGTTATCAAGCTTACCGATAATAGCAACTTCAGGCTATCTTATCAAACAGCTTATCGCTTTCCTTCTACCCAGCAACAGTGGATTGACCTGCAAGTAGGTGGGGGCATACGTTTGGTAGGCGGCATACCTTATTTTGTAAATAAATATAACCTCGGGTCAGGTACTTATACTTATGAAAGCCTGCAGGCCAATGCGCCGGTATTATACAAGCCGGTAGATTTTAAGCCGGAAACTGTAACCTCTTTTGAAGCGGGATACAAGGGTTTATTATTTAACGGTAAGCTGCTGGTTGACTTATACGGGTATTTAGGCCGGTACAACGATTTTATTTACAGGAAGGTGCTGGTGCAATCTGCTAATAATTCAGCTATACAAGCCAGCGATACAACCAATGGCAGAAAATATTCTGTGGTGGTAAATAATACAGAAAAGGTTAAAACATTGGGCTATGGCATTGGGCTTGATTATAACCTTTCCAGGAATTATAACATCGGCTTTAATTTTTCTTCGGATGAGTTGAAAGACCTTCCTACCACGCCTGGCTTTTACTCTTACTTTAATGCGCCCAAGGTTAGGATCAATGTATCTTTTGGCAACTCGGGCTTTGGGCCTAAAAAATTGCTTGGCTTTACTGTGGCCTACAAATATCAGGATGGCTTTTACTACCAGGGCGATTTTGCTTCGGGCAGTATCCCCGCGGCACAGACGCTGGATGCGCAGTTTAGCTTTAAGCTGCCTAAAACAAAATCAATCGTAAAAATTGGCGGCAATAACTTGTTGAACCAATACTACGTAAACGCCATCGGCAACGCCCGTGTTGGTGGTTTGTATTATTTAAGCTTTGGCTATAATATTTATTAATTAAAATATTGGCAGTTAATTATCATGACAAATAAAACGCACTATATGATCCCTTCAACCCAAAAAATTAAAATGGCTTTGCTGCTTTTTATGTCAGCAACTTTTTTTCTACTTTCCTGTAATAAGAATGTTGAACAATTTACCGAACCGCCGGTAATACCGCCTGGTACCGGGCTAACATTGGGCGAAACCCTGGCTGGCACTGCAACAGATAGCCTTTATTACCGGTTGGTGGTACAAGGTGGCATGCTTCCGGTTATTAGCGACAAAGCGGCTAGCTATACCCTATTTGTGCCAAACAACAATGCTATGAAGGGTTTTATAAATGCTATTTCTGGTGGGCTGGTGCCTATAGCCGCGCCTGATGCTGTATTTTCTGGTTTTATAAGTGCCAATATCCCACCGGCTACAGCGGCTGGCATTGTTGGCTATAATATTGTAGCGCAGGCTTTGCCTAGTACAAGTATCCCTGCTACATTCCCTAATTTTCAATACCCTACTATTTTAAACCCTGCACCGGCAGTAAGTGCGCTTTTACGGCTTACTACTTTTCCTACAACACGCAATGGTGCCTGGGTAAATAATGTGCCGCTTTTAGCTGTGGATGCATTGGCCGTTAATGGCGTAATACACCACACCGCAGCGGTGGTGGTACCTCCACAACGTTTTTTGTGGGATAGGATCAATACAGATGCTAAGCTTACCTATTTAAAAGCAGCCATCATCCGTGCAGATAGCGGTACTGCGGCGCCAGGTACTTTGCAGGGCGCTTTATTAAATATCGGCGCTAACTTAACGGTATTTGCCCCAACAGATTCTGCTTTTAAAGCCGTTATTACTGCAGTTGCTTACAAAACATTATTGCCATTGGTTGTGCAGCAATTAACGGCTGCCTACATTGGCGCCGGCTTAACGCCAACATCTGCAGCAGCCAAGGCAGCCGCAGATGCACCACCAATTGCATTCAGCAATTCTACCGCCCTTGCCAGCTCGCCTACTGTGTTTAGTAACCCTGCATTATTTGGTGTGCTTACAGCCCAGCTTGTAAAAGGGATTGTGGTGTACCATATTATGGGCAACAGGGCATTTACCAATAATTTCCCTACTATTGCAACGGCTTACCCAACGTTATTGAATAGCGCAATTCCTACTCATCCGGGCATTACATTAGCGGCAACTTTTGGTGTGCCATTTGTTAGCAGCGCTACGGTAAAGGGGGCTGTTAATGCTACGGCTTCTAAAATTTTTATCAATGCATTGCCGTTGCTGCCAGACCCTGTGGGTACCAGCGACCAGCATTATTTAAATGGCGTAATCCATAAAATAGACCAGGTTCTGTTACCGCTGCCATTCTAAAAATATAATAATCTATTACACAACAAAGCCTCCATTAATGGAGGCTTTGTTGTGTAATAGATTATTATATTTTTAGAATGGCAGCG
>JANXVN010000197.1 GCA_025351645.1 Ferruginibacter sp. | reverse complement strand
TGCATCTGTTGCTAATATTTCTTGCTTTAATGGGACCACTGACATAAATGTAACAGGTACAGGAGGCACTGCTCCCTACACAGGCACGGGCATCAACACAATAAATGCTGGAACAGGATCTCTTAAGATATCTGTACCTTCTCCAGCTGCAAGGGCATCTACTTTAATTTACTCTACTGTTGGAGCTGTAAGTAGCGATAAAACGTATATTTTAAGATTCAGCACTCTAGGCACAACTCCAAATGGCAGCTTAAAAGTTTATTTGAGACAGACAATATTTCCTTTTACCACAATAACACCTATTCAAACCGCAATATATAGTAACACTCGGGTCGATCATGAATTTATGTTCACAGCACCTACTTCTCAAACTGCAGCCAGTTTTTTAATTGACATGGCGCAGTCCTCTGGTACTACCTATATTGACAATATTGCTTTCTTCGAAGCAACATCAAATGGGGTATTAATAAGTGACAATTTGTATAGCCCAGGTCAGTTTGAAAGTAGTATTAACGAAATAACGGTCTGGAGCGAAGCCAATAATCATATTGCTGCTTTAGATAATACTAGCAAAATAACGAATACTTATTATTATCCTGTTGAAGATGCTTCAGGAACCATTGTAACTGCCACTGCAAAAACAATACAACCTGCCGCTGCATTAGTTGCTAGCTCTACTGCAGGTAATGTTAGCATTTTTGGTGGCACCACAACAATAGTTGTGAGCGCTTCGGGCGGCACTGCGCCTTACAAAGGAACAGGAAGTTTTTCATCCATAAAAGTGGGCACTTATAACTATACTGTAACAGATGCTAAAGGTTGTACATCAGTTACGTCCGTATCTGTAAACCAAGCTTCATCGGCCAGGTTGGCTACTAATGCAAGTATCATTAATCCCACCGCCAGTAGAGTTACAACAACAAATGAGCTTTTACAAAATGGTGCATTTAAAATCACGGCTTTTCCAAATCCAACTGTTAATAGTTTCACTTTAAGTGTAACCGGCGGCACTTTTGAAATAGTTAATATAATTGTATCTAGTGTAGATGGAAAAATATTATACCAAACCAAAGGAAATACTAACACTAATTATTCTTTTGGAAATGGATTCCTTTCAGGACTTTATATTGTGAAAGTAATCCAAGGAAATAGTAGTCAGATATTAAAAGTTATTAAAGCTTAAATTAATTCATAACAGGGCAAAATAAAATCCATTAAAAGCTTTAGTGGATTTTATTTTGCCCTGTTATGATAAACTTTTAACAATCAAACATTGCTGTTACGATTAACATATTGATCTAAGTTATTTGCTGTGATAATTCCGAATTAAAAATTGTGTAAATCGGTTTTAAAAAGTTGGGTTATATGTCAAAACTGAAATAAACTATTTAAAAATTTAGTGGTTGTAATTAATATACATGTGTGAATGTCAATACATTTGCTTGTTTAGGTTACTTGAATTCCCCCTCATATTTTTTTCCATCTGGTGTTATTATTGCCTCCTATGAATCAGTCAGCTCTAATTGGCGATTCGTTAAGTAAGTAAAATACGATTTTTATTGCAGCTCTTTCTATAGACATTATGCTATCGAAATAAATTTTATTTTGCAATAACCATGCATATCCCTACAAATAGAAACGAAAATCATGCTTTTAAAAGAAAATTTTAATTCTGTTTGGATAAACTACGGAACGGGTAAAACCTAAACAAAATTAATTAAATATAAAGTTTAATAGGTATCTTCAAAACGAATTTTTTATTTAAGTAAATAATTTTATATTTCGATTAGAATCTTGAATAATTGAAAAAAATAGTCATTATATGAAATTATTGTTTTTAGTATGTAGTGAGGCAAAAAATATCAAATGGATTACTCAGTATTTTGAAGATAAAAAGTATGCTACTTTAGCCTTAGGAATGAATAGTTCAATGAAAAATAGAACTGTAAAGTGGAGAAGGAGTATTTTGTTTTACAATTATATAAAACTATCTGTCCGGTCAATCCAACAATCAGATAAATCCGATGTAATAGTATCCGCAAATTTTATTGTAGGAGCTTTTACTGGATTTTTTTGTAAAATATTTGGCATCAAACGTACCATCCTTTCACTTAATATGATAAGCCATGAAAAGGGATTTTTTAATAAGCTGGTAAGAAAAATAATTTATAACACGGCATTTAATTATCCTTATTTCTATGTAACAGTAAACTCAAGCGAGCTACTTGAGGAATATGCCACAGAATTTAACATTCAGAAGAAACGTTTTTTTCTTTTATACGAT
Organism: Ferruginibacter sp.; assembly: GCA_025351645.1. Taxonomy (GTDB): domain Bacteria; phylum Bacteroidota; class Bacteroidia; order Chitinophagales; family Chitinophagaceae; genus Ferruginibacter. Next base: position 6,843 of record JANXVN010000197.1, on the reverse strand, counting down.
TGTATACTTAGCCATTACGAAAACGCAACCTACATTGAAGGTAATGGATCAGTTTTTTGTGGGGGAGAAGCAATGCGTGACTGGCATGCTTATTTTGCAGCTGCAAATGCATTGCCTGATGTAAAGTTTACTGCTATTGCACGCAAAATAAACTTTGATAATAATTTAGTTGTACCTAAGAATGTTGATTTGCACTTTGATACTGATTTTGATTTTTTTTACAACCAATTAAAGCAATCTTCTATTGTAGCAGTGCCTTTATCTACAATAGCCCCTGCAGGTTTAATTGTTATCATAAGGGCGGCTATGCTTTCTAAGCCAATTATTGTAACTTCTACCTCTTCTACAAGAAACTATGTTGAAAATAAACACAACGGTTTACTTATTGAAAAAGGGGATGCAGTAGCCCTGGCAGCAGGAATTTCTACTTTATTGGCTGATAATGAATTAAGAAAGCAGCTTACTACTACCATGCATCAAACAATAGAAAAATTTTCTTTGCCCAATTATTCTAAAACATTGGAAGACATAATTTTGGAGATAAAGAATGAGAGTAAATGATATATATATAATTAACAATCATAATTTTATACAATTGATTTGTACCCCTTTTGGTTTTAGAAAGTGCTAGGGTAAAAGTTTATCCCAGTCTACAATACTGAACTTACCCATATACTAATTAAAATTTTATAGTATATATATTTGAATAAAATAATAATTTCTTCATAAGTTAATTTCTTAAAATTCTCCTTATTAGATTTGCCTATAGCAAAAATCCGTTATAAGTTAAGTCAATTAATTTTTGATATATTAACTAACCAAAAGGATTTGTTATTATAGTTTGATTAATTCCACAGTGTAATTTTTAATTGTTATAGTCAATAAATTATAAATTTAGCCATGAAAAATAAACTAATAATATTTATTGCGATGATACTCTTATCGTTGAACTGTCCAGCTAAATCCTATTATATCAGTTCATCGGGAAATGACCAAAATGATGGTCTGAGCCCGGTAACTTCCTGGAAATCGATCTCAAAAATTAATTCTTTTTTTAAATTTATATTTCCCGGTGATTCAATCCTTCTTAAATGCGGCGATATATTTTATGGTTCCATTAAAGTTATAAAATCGGGCAATGAAGGCCATCCTATTGTGTTTGCAGATTATGGAGAAGGAGAAAAACCTATCATTACCGGGTTTACAACTTTATCATCATGGGCTTTAATTGCTAATGGTATTTACCAGGCAGCGCTTATGGCTAAGAATACCATTAATATGGTAGCGGTAAATGAGGTTCCCCAAGCTGTAGGTAGATTTCCCAATGCAGATGCACCCGATGGCGGCTATTTAAGATATACAAGTTTTTCCGGCAATACCGCTTTTACATGTGTAGCATTGGGTAATACAAATTGGGCAGGCGCAGAAGTAATTTCAAAAAAAGAAGGCTATATTTTGGAAAGAGATGTTATCAGTAGTCAATCTGGGCCCACAATTACTTATCGAAGGGTTGAAACAATTAATCCGCGGCAATCTAATACCAGTCCGAAGCCAGAGGTACCGCCCAATAGTGGTTTCGGGCTGTTTATTCAGCGTGATGCCCGAACGCTTGACCAAACAGGAGAGTGGTATTTTGATACAGTTGGCAAAAAATTACAAATGTATTTTGGGACTTATAAACCTTCTGCTTATAAAATAAAAGCAAGTACCCTTGATACTTTAATTGATTTAAGCAATACGCGCTATATCATAATTTCTAACATTGCTTTTGAAGGGGCCAACATTGCTGCAATATATTTTGATAACGCAAATAATATTACAATTAAAAATAATAACATTAGTAATAGTGGGGCAAAAGGAATTTTTGGTTGGAATTCATCAAATATACTTGTGGATAATAATATTATAAACAATAGTATGTGTAGTGCCATTGATATAACCTCACGACACGGTAAAAATATTACTGTTTTAAATAACAAAATAAAAAACACTGGCATACTTCCCGGTATGAGTTCGTTTTTTGATGATAATGATTGTAATGCTATTTCAATTAGTGTAGATAGTATTGCTGTAGTAAGTAAAAATATTGTGGATACAACTGGTTATATCCCAATTCATTTCTGGGGCGCAGGGATTATAATTGATAGTAATTTAATTAATTATTTTGCTTTTGTGAAAGATGATGGAGGTGGGATTTATACAGTATCAACTTATAAAACAAATAGAGTTATAAAAAATAATATTGTGTTACATGGTATTGGAGCACCCAATGGAAATAAATACCCGCTTCATGCTGAAGGTATTTATATAGATGGAGGCGGAAGAGGTGTAGATATATTTAACAATACGTGCGGTTTTATGTCAAACCACGGCATTTATTTAAACGATCCTAAAGATATTAACGTAAACAACAATATTTGCTATTCAACTTGCGGTTGGGGTGTTAATAAACACTTTAATGATAGTATTTATAATTTCACATTAAAACACAATATTTTTTACAACGTACAAGTGCAGTCAGAGTTAAAATATACCTATGGAAATAGTGGACTCAATTCCACCAATAGGCCAGTTGCTGGAAACATTCAATTAGCATTACAATTGTTAGGTAATATTGATAGTAATTACTATCGCATGCCACCCAATAACTTTACATGGAATTATACTCAAAGAAAAGGTGAGGGGGCAACTTATTTTAAAGATGGGATTGATTTGGAAAAATGGCAATCTTATACTGGCCATGATAAAAATTCAAAAATTTTCGGATATGCTGATTTTATTAAACCGTTATTTGAATACAATGCTTCAAATAAACAAAAGATAATTTCACTTGAAAAATTTGCTTACAAATCGCCGGACGGTAAAATTTTTACAGGCACATATAGCATTCCTCCATTTAGTAGTGTTATTTTAATGAGAAAAGAGAATTGAAAATTGCCCCAAGGGTTAATTTAAATTGGCATTCAATTAGAGATAATAGCTTAAATTCTATAGTTTAACAAGTTAATTTATTATTTATATAGCGTTAAACTAGGAATCTATAATTACCTCATTTTAATTCTCTTAAAAGCGGAGAATCGGACTTGATTTAAAAGCATTAAAAATTATTTTCTAAGGATAATTCTAATAATTAATTACTTATAAAATTAAAACAGCGTTTTTATAAAATCACATATATTTTAAGAGTTTGCCAAAACATAGCAGCATCCCTAAATATATGTAAAAAAATTAACAATTATTTTGTCGGTTTTTTAATTACAAGCTAATACAGCATTGGTAATCGATTCATTTTTGGTTAATAATCTAATATAGTACACACCAGTGTTAAAAACAGGTATAAAATTAGTAATTGCATTAAATCCTTTTTCAAGCTGAACAGATTGACTAAATAAAATTCTGCCATTTACGTCAACTATTGCAACATTTATAATTAGCTTACTGCCGCTGTTAATGTTAATTTTAATGCTTGGGTTAGATATTGAAAGTGACATGCCAATCAATTTCAGAGAGTTTGCATTTGTTACTGTTACTAAAGCGATATTACTATATTTATAGGATCCATCAATATCTACCATCACCAATCTGTAATAACTAACACCTGCTAGGGCAAAATTATCAATAAAACTATAATTGCTTTGGATATCCAGCAGGTTGTTAGATTTGAGTTCACCAATATTTTCAAAAGTTTTTCCGTTGTTACTTCTTTCAATTGAATAATGACTCATATTTGACTCTGATGATACTCGCCATTGCAATTCTATTTTATTGTTGTTGTTTTTAGCAGTAAAATCTATTAACCTAACAGGTAATAGCCCGGCAAATGCAGTTACACTGACAGTGGCCAAAGCAGAATCACCCGCACTAGTTATAGCTTTTAGTTGAAAAGTGTATTTACCAGCAGTTAAATTGCTGATAGTGGCAGTAGGACTAGTAGAATTAGCAATGGTGAATTGGGCTGGCCCTGCAATTTTTGTCCACAGATATTTAGAAATAGTGATATTAGCTGAGCTTTTTAGTGTGGTGGCATTTGTTGGTAATAGTAATGCCACATCTTTACCTGCATCAAGCTTAAGCGATAAATCAATCGCGCCAGATTTTATTAAAACAACAGACGTAAACGGCTGAAGTGTGATGGTTCCATTATAAACCTGATTTTTTACATCTACATATTTTGCATCTAATGTAATTGTTCTTGCTAAATTAGTAGCATTATACTCAAATCTTTGGGTTGATATTGTAGTGTTTAAGAATAATACTGAAGCACGATCATGACCAGTATACGCCTGCCATATTGGAAACGAAACGTTATCGGGGAATGTATAGGAACCACCTGCTGTGGTTGCATAATACCAAGAATAAGGTGTTGATGATACAAACTGATAATAATTGCTATCGATATTTCCCAATAATTGTAAAGCTGTCTGAATATTTCCAGCAATAGGAAATGTTGAAGCATTTAAGCCGGTATTTGCATAAGTTTTTCCGTTGTTTGAAATTGTGAAAGTATTAAAGAATATGTTGTTTTTAAAAGAAAAATTATAAATACTGTCATTATAATGCTTATTAACGCTCCAGTTAGCAGTAGAATAAACAGTATTTCCCTGAACTTTAATATCTTTAGGATCATTAAGATAAATTCCCCTGTTACTCATAAAGGCAACCGTGTTCCTAATAATTTCTATACCTCTCGCACCTCCATCACTGTAAATTCCTTCACAATGCAGCGGCATTTTATTTCCAGCTTTAGAACCTATTCCATTTAAAACTATATTATCTTTTACTATTCTTTTTGTATCTGTGGTGGTAAAAGTATAAATTCCGCCGCCATCATCTTTTACAAGACAAAAATAATTTATAAAATTACTATCTACTATAACACCTGATCCCTGATATTGGATCCCAGAGTAACCAGTACTGTCTACGTTGTTTTTACGAATTAGTGCTATGCTATCTACGCTAATATATATAGCTTTACAATCAGCGTCATCAAAGTAGGAATTCATCCCAGGCAATACTCCAGTTCTCTTTACAAAATTGTTAATTACTTTACAGTTAAAGGCGTGGCGACCTACTATATCTATGGCAGTTACCATTGAGTTTTCTATGGAATTACCATCTACTATTATATTAGATGACGCCCAGCCAAATATGCCTTTTGCACCAGAATAATTTATAGTATTATTTTTGATAATAACATTACCTCCATCAGCAAAGTAAATAGCAGCGAGATTAGCACCTTCAAAAGCTAAATTGGTGATAATTATATAATTTTTGGTGCCAATGTTAATCAAAGTATCAATTGTACTAACTTTTATAATTGATAAATTAGGGTTAGTTGAACCGAAAAACATTTTCATTTTTTTAGCAGTAGTGTCAAAGAACCATTCGCCTTCCTTATCCAACGTACGGGGATCTCTTTGAATAAATAAGCCAAAACCAGCACTAGGAGGAGTTGTTGGCAATGAAATTCCGTTCCTAGGATTAATTGAAGCTACACTGCGGTAGGTTATTGACCCTCCGGATTGAGTTGTGATAATATCACGTTCTAATATATAACCTTCTTTTTTTGCTACTACTTCAGCGCCTGACCAGTTTGTTCCATTTAAAGCCGAACAAGTATAAGCTGTATTACTTGTAAAACCGGTGTAAGTAAGGTAACCTCCATCTGCAGCATCAGCATTAGGAAACCTGCCAACTGCTTGCGGCTGATTATTAAGAGTAACCATATTGACGGTATTTTTAGCATTGACCGCAGCCTGATAAATGCCAGCGCTTACCAGCGACCAAGAAGATAAAGTGGTGAAACCTGAAATAATTGGTTTTGCACCAGCACCATAGCTACTAATTACAATTGGTAAGGAACTTGTACCTGATTTTGCGATTACGACAGATCCATAAAAAGTATCACCACATTTAAACAGTATAGAATCACCCGGTAAAATGGCATTAAATGATGCATTTACTTTAGCAATAGTTTGCCATGCAGTTGCAGGCGTTAAACCATTGTTTATGTTACTACCAGTTTTGGAAATGTAGTAATTTTTTGCTTGAGTATTAAAGCTCAACGACAATAATAAAAATAATAATAATAATAAATTTTTCATAGTTTTTCAGAGGTATAGAATAAGGTATTGGATTTTGTATGGACTCTTCTTGTTAGGTAATGAATTTAAAGTTCATCCGGTAATCGATTTATGCATAATACCCGATAACTCCTGTTAAATTATAAAACGTAATTATAGGGGCAAGATAAAATTGATGTTTAGCTTCAAAAAATATAGGGGATGATGAAAGATTTTTTTTCATTTTTTAGTTTAGAGGTTTTATGCTTATCAGGTGATATTTGCTATAAATTAAAACAGTAAAAAAAGAAGATTATTACCTGAGGTACTTACTTTTTGTATAAATGGGGTATAACTATGAAATAGTTGCGGAAACTACGGAGCAGTGTTTTGCATAAAATACGCACAATAATCATATTTTTTAATTTAAATCACCGTTTTTTTAAAGTATGTGTTTTTACAGATAGTATGTATGACTTTAAAATAAAATTATATTCAGCCATTTTGTAAGATAGCTTGTAGCCGACTTTGCTGACGATAGGAAAATTTAACCCAAATTTTGCAGTAGGGTAATTTTGCCACTTTGTCCTATTTTCACCCATGCGTATGAAACATGAATATAGCGATAAGTGACCGCCTGGGGCGGTATGCAGGAGATGAAAATATTGATAGACAAGACGGGGCAGTAGCAAAAAACTAGCTGAGCTGGGCTTGCCTGAAAGTAAAAGCAATAACAGTATTGATGCCATAAGTATAATAGAAAGTTTTTGGGTAAGCATAT
>JANXVN010000228.1 GCA_025351645.1 Ferruginibacter sp. | reverse complement strand
ATCGATTAGTAGATCTTTCGAAATGGTCGGTAAGTACTGGACGAATGAAAGGTAGCTCGGTAGAAGCAAAAACTTTAAACGATTTTTTAGATGTGCTAAAGCATAAAGTGCACATAGCAGAACGTGAAATGATTCTCGATGGCAAAGAAATTACCTACCGGTCTTTCAAAGACAAATGGTTTGGTATAGATATGAAAAAGAAAATGGTTTTAGAGGTATTTAACCAGCACAATGAAGATTTTGCTTTATTGGTTGGCAAAGAATATGCTCCCGGTACGATGGAGAGGTATAAAACATCTCTAACCCATACCCGCAAATTTATTGAATGGAAGTATAAAGTAAAGGATATTGATGTTACAAAACTAAATTATGGTTTTATCAGCAGCTATGCTCTTTGGCTGAAAACGGTAAGAAATTGTAATCATAATAGCACGATGAAATACCTGGCTAATTTTAAAAAGGTAGTTCTGATCTGCCTAAAAAATGGATGGATAAACAAAGATCCGTTTGTAGGTTTTAAAATTACCACCCAGGAAGTGCAAAGAGAAATATTGACCGAATTGGAACTAAACGAAATAGCAACAAAGCATTTCAATACTGATCGCCTAAATCATGTAAAAGATATTTTTGTTTTCAGCTGCTATACCGGACTGGCTTATGCCGATGTAAAAAAACTAAAAAGATCAGAAATTATTACCGGCATAGATGGCGAAAAATGGATATTTACAAAAAGGCAAAAAACAGATACAGCTTCAAGGATACCCATATTGCCTATGGCTGCAGCATTAATTGAAAAATACAAAAATGATCCGCAATGCATTACGAAAGACCGGGTGTTGCCAGTTTTAAGCAACCAGAAAATGAATGCCTACTTAAAAGAAATAGCAGACACTTGTGGCATAAATAAGAACCTTACTTTTCATATAGCACGACACACGTTTGCCACCACTGTAACTTTAAGTAATGGTGTGCCGATTGAAACAGTATCTAAAATGCTAGGGCATACTAATTTGCGGACTACACAGCATTATGCGAAAATTTTGGATTTAAAGGTCAGCGAGGATATGATGGCTTTGAAGAAGAAGTTGGAAAAAAAATCAACCGATATTACTTAAGTTAATTTATAGTAATGCAGATTGCAAATGCCATAAAGATATAATTTCTTAACATTTTTTAATTTAAAACATACTTTTCGTTTTTATTTTTATGGTGTAAAACCGCATCGCCTGATGCTGAATCGTGAAAAAGAAAAACGTGAGTCATGGAAAACAAATTTCAACCAACTACAGGGGACACCTATCCCCAAAAGATCTTCGCTCATCAGCTTATAACAGTTGACGACCTATCCCAATTCAAGAAGCAATTACTGGAAGAATTGCTCATAGTGTTAAAATCCCATACCGGCATTATCCCAAAGAAGTGGATGAAGTCGCACGAAGTAAGGCGACTCTTGAAGATTTCCCCCGGCACTTTGCAAAGCCTGAAAATTTCCGGCGTGATCCCTTATACAAAAATAGGCGGCGTGCATTTTTACGACTATGACGATATCCAGAAAATACTAGAGTCTGGCAAAACTGGCGGCACCAAAAATGCCCGATAAGATCCTCCAATTTATTTCCAAAAAACTTTTAAAATACGAAGCGTATGAACTGTGCAGAAGCGAACCAGTTAGACATGGTGCAGTGGCTATCCCAACGTAACTATGATCCACAAAAAATAAAAGGTGCAGACCATTGGTATTTATCTCCTTTCCGCGATGAAAAAGAAGCCTCTTTCAAGGTCAATAAAAACAAAAATATTTGGTATGACCATGGGCTTGGCAAGGGTGGCAGGCTGGTGGATTTTGTGATGGAACTTTACCATTGCAACACCAGCGAAGCGCTGCAAAAAATTGTTTTTTTTCACCCGCAAAAAATGCAAACTCTTTCTTTAAGATCGCCTTTGGAAGCACCGGAAAGAAATATAAAAAATGTCCTTGTAGAACATGAAAACAGGATTATTATTACCGCTGTAACACATCCAGTCACCGACATTAGTTTGTGCAGTTATGCCGCAAAAAGAAAAATCAGCAACGAAATCTTAAATAAATGGTGCAATGAGATTTCTTTTTTATTGAACAATAAAGAATATAAAGCGATAGGTTTTAAGAACAATGCAGGCGGATATGAACTGCGGAATGAATATTTTAAAGGCAGCAGTTCCCCCAAATTTATCTCTTACACCGATAATAATTCAAATAGTATTACCGTGTTTGAAGGCTTCTTCGACCTGCTCAGCTATCAGGAAATCAATAAAAACAAACCACAGGAACTGACAAATTTTCTGGTGCTGAACTCCCTTGCATTTTTTGAAAGGAGCCTGCTATTGATGGAGAAACATCAAACAATAAAGCTCTACTTCGACCATGATGATGCAGGCAGGAAGCATACTTCAATGACTTTGAAAAGGTCACCAAAATTCAAGGATGAAAGCAAATTGTACAAAGG
>JANXVN010000182.1 GCA_025351645.1 Ferruginibacter sp. | reverse complement strand
GAGTATGTAAACGACCAACAACTAATAAAGGCAGATGAATTATTCACAAAAATATTAAGCCTCCCTGCATCAAACGTTAGCGCCTATGCTAATTTTTGGAAAGGAGAAATCGCTTACCGCCTTCCCGATTATGATGCGGCCATCCGCAATTTATCTATCTATTTGCAAAGCGGCGCTGTTGCACAAGGCGAAGCAAATCCAACAACCGCTAAATACGATTTAGGTTATAGCTGGATGAAAAAGGAAAATTTTAAACAATCACTAGGTTTCTTTGAAGCGGTCGCAAAATCAAACACCACGGCCTCTTCAGTAGAACAAGATGCTTATGTACGCAGCGCCGATTGTTATTTTATGTTGAAAGATTTTGGCAAAGCAAATGCCATGTATGATATAGTGCTAAACAATGCGTTGCCACAAAGCGATTATGCAATGTTTCAGAAAGCGTTGATAGCAGGCATTAAAAGTGCAGGCGGCAAAGTAACTATACTTAATAATTTAAGCCGCTTATATCCCCAAAGTTATTTAGTGCCAGATGCAACTATGGAAATTGCTAACAGTTATATGGCTGATGAAAAGTTTCAGGATGCGATACCTTATTTAACCAAGGTTTTGAATAATAATGATGCGGGCGGGTTAAAGCCTAAAGCATATTTAAAGCTTGGACTTAGTTATTACAACCTTAATGATAATACAAAAGCGTTGACAAATTATCAGCAGCTTATACAACAATTTCCTCAATCTGCCGAAGCTGATGAAGCGCTGGACAATATAAAGAACATTTACGTAGAAGATGGAAAGCCAAATGAGTACGTTGAACTGATGCGTAAAAATGGTAAAAATATATCCACCACAGAAGCTGATGGCATTACTTATAACGCAGCGGAATTAAAATATAACAACAACGATTGTGCTGGTGCAATTGCCGGCTTTAATAATTATTTGGCGCAGTTCCCCGCAGGTGCATCTGTATTGGAAGCTAACTTTTATCGTAGCGAATGTTACACAAAAAACAAAGATTGGCCTAATGCATTAACTGGTTATAATTATGTTAATGGGCTAGGCATTAGCAAATATTTTGAGCGGTCTACTCTGGCTGCGTCAAGGATAAATTATTTTGAGTTAAAAGATTACGCCAACGCAAAAAAGAATTTTGACGCGTTATGGAAAGGGGCGGTTAATCAGGATAACCAGCTGGAAGCCTTGCGTGGCTTGATTCGCTGCGATTATCAATTGAAAGAATATGCACAGGCAAACGATGCGGCTAAAGAGTTGCTGAAAAGAAAAGGGCTTAGTACAGATGATAAATCAATAGCGTTTTTAGTGCTGGGCAAATCGCAGCAAGCAAGCAATGATTGCGCCGCCGCTATTACTTCTTTTAAATCTTGCTCAGCAATAAATAAATCGGCTTGGGGTGCGGAAGCAAGGTATGAAATAGCCAACTGCCAGTTTACTTTGGGTAATTATGCTGCCGCCGAAAAAGCCGCACAAGTAGTTATAAAGGAAACCAGCAGTTACGATTTCTGGCTTACAAAGTCGTACATTTTATTGGGCGATATTTTTGTACAGCAGAAAGATTTTTTTAATGCAAAAGCAACATTCCAAAGTGTAGCACAAAATTCAACCATTGCCGAATTGAAGGCGGAAGCGCAACAAAAACTTGATAAAGCTACTTCGGATGAAAAGTTAAGCTCAAAAATTAATTAATCATCGGTTTGCATAGCTGCAATACATTTAAGGAGCATCTTAATTATATAATTTACTATGAGTACTAAAGTCATTATAACCAGTATCGTTTGTTGTTTATCTGGACTGGTATCTTTCGCACAAAAGGATACGGCAAAAAAGCAAACAATCGATATCACTTCGAGCTACAAGCCAGTGTTGCGCAACGCCGTAAAAATAAATTTTTCTGCTACTAATTTAATTGCGGATACTTCTAAAGCGGCGTTAACGTACAATATACCTGCGCAGAATTTATTTTATACTTACCAGCCTATGTCGTTAAAGCCATTGGCATTATCTGTTGATACTAATTTAGAGCTTGGCTCCAGGAATTTTTTAAAAGCAGGTTTCGGTAACTACTCAACACCTTATGTGAAGGCAGGCTTTAGTTTTGGTGATGGCAAAACCAGTTTGGTAAATGTATACGCAGACTATATTTCATCAAAAGGAAAAATACAGTACCAGGATTATAAAAAGCTAAACATTAAAGCAAGTGGTAGTTATTTTACTGAAAGGAATGAGTTATATGGCACTGCAGGAGTAAGCCAGGATGATAATTACTTGTATGGCTACGACCATGCCACACATAACTTTAGTAAATCAGATTTATTACAAAGATTTACCACCATTCATTTAAAGGCTGGGTTCCGTAATAAAGATGCCAACGAAACAGGCATCAATTACGATCCTAATGTAGCCATCAATATCTTTAGCAGCCAGGACAAACTAACGGAAAATTCTATCATTGCTGAAGTGCCTGTCGAAAAAACGATCAACGATATATTTTCTGTTAAAGTAGCTGTAAAGGCTGATATTACTTCTTATGATACAAAACATTTTATACCTAATAATTATAAATTCAACAATAATGTTTTTTCTATAGCTCCAGAGCTTGTTTATGCTACGCCGTTATTAACAATACATGGCGGGCTTTCGCCCACCTGGGATAATAATAAGCTAAACGTACTGCCAAACATTTATGGCGAAGCACAGATAGAAGACAAGCCATTTTTAGTACAAGCTGGGCTAGTTGGGCGTATCATTAAAAATACTTACCAATACTTATCTACTATTAATCCTTACCTGGCACCCATAATTAGCCAGCAAAATACCAAAGAAATTGAAGCGTATGGAGGTATCAAAGGTTCTGTTGGCAAACATTTTAATTATAGTGCTAAAGGTGGTTTTATCAATTATAAAAATTTGCCTTTCTTCATAAATGATACCGCAACCGACTTAAAATCTTTTAAAATAAGCAACGAAAGCCAGGTAACTGACGTACGTATCCATGGGGATATGAGCTATATAAACCAGGATAAATTTACTATTACTGGAGGGCTTACATTTAATGGGTATACAAGGATGAAAGACAATAACAAAGCATGGGGCACTGTACCAGTTGAAATTACAGGCTCTATGCGTTGGTGGGCTTTTAAACAGGTTATGCTGAAGGCCGATTTTAAGAGCTTTACTGGTGGACCATATTTGCTGGCTAATAATGTAAACAAAACCTTAAGCGGCGCGGCCGACCTTAGTGCTGGCATTGAGGTAGAAATAACAAAAACCATAAGCGCCTGGTTTGATGCCAATAATCTTTTTAATAATAAATACCAGCGCTGGCATGGGTACGAAGTGTATGGCACAAATGTGTTAATTGGTGCGCTTATAAAGTTTTAAATTGTTACTACTGCTCACAGCGCCCCTTTTTTGTTGCGCTGCTTTTTCTAATTGTTTTATACAATTATTTAAGGTATCCATATCTTTGAACTATAAGTAAAAATTATGGATTATCTTATTGCACCAACGTTGTTTCAAAATAAAATTTGCAGGCTACCCGGCATTGGTACGCTAAAAATTGTAACGGCTTCGGCTGAAACAGATTTTATAAATACGCAAATCAAAGCACCTGTACATTCAATTATTTTTACAGCTGCGCAGGATGACGGGCATGTGTTTAATGAGTTTACGGCGTTGAGCGAACTGATAAAAAGGGACCTGGATGAAAAAGGCACCGTTACCTTAAAAAGTGTCGGCAATTTTATAACAACAAGCGATGGTGCAATCAATTTTGTGCCGCTGCACTTAAGCCCTGTTTTTATGCCTGCGGTAGTTGCTAAAAGAGTAGTGAGGCAAGATGCTGAACATGCTATACTGGTAGGGGATAAGGAAACTACCAATACCCTTATGACTGAATATTTTGTAGAAGATGTGATAGAAAAGCCAACATACCGCTGGTGGGTTGCAGCTATTATTCTAGCCATTATCGGCTTAAGTGTTATTGCTTATTATGTTTCGCAAAATGGTAGTAGTATGTTGGGCAATGCTATTAAATAAGACGGTAATTTTACCTTATTTAATAACTATTAGTGCATTAATATTTTTGCAACAATGCAGGCCGCTGCGTTATTTCATGGTAGCAAATACAATCTTCGTTATAATAATGGAGTACCATGCTTTTCCTGGTTTTTTCTTTATCTAAATGTGGCTGACCTCCATGTAACAGGTTGGCGTGCCAAATTAATAAATCACCTTTATTAGCAATAAGTACGTGTTTTTGAATTTTATGTTCATCAATTTTGGTGTCAATCATCTTTTCATATTGGGTATAATCCTTATCGCCTAATAGTAAACTGCTGCCCTCGTTATTATAATCTGAGTTTAGGAAATAAGGAAAATGATGGCTTCCGGGAAAATAATGTAAAGGGCCATTTGTGAGGTTGATATCTTCCAGCGCAATCCAAAGCCCTAAAAGCCCTCCAAGCGGAAACGTAGTCATGTGGATACTATCAGAATGTGTGTCCTGCTCGCTGCCATGTAAAAAATTAATGCTTTGAAACAAGGTTGCTTTTCCTTTCATCAACGAAGATAAAAATTGAATTAAATCCGGCTCATTGCCTATATCTTTAAGTAACTTGGATTGATGGATTGCAAACATTATTTTATTGCTGTTTGTAAACTTTATCTCTTTTTTTGCAAGCATGGTACCGATAGCTTCATTAATGGCATCTACTTTACTTTCAGTATAAAAGTTTTTAATTATCAGGTATCCATCTTTTTCAAAATTTTCTATATTGCATTGGGTTTCTTTGCTCGCTTCTTTATATAAGTTTGTATCTTTTGTTTCAACCGGCACATCTTGCAGGGCAAAAGCTTCACTAACGCATGCTTCAAAATCTTTGCTGGAAATAGAAGAATAATATTTTTTACGCAGGCCTAGCTTTTTATACTTTGGTATATTATGAGAAAGTTGTTTCTTATGAAAGAAATTATATAACGAATAAATAATTTTTAGTCTTTTAAGCATTGCAGGCTTTTACAGTGTATTTAGTTTTAGTTAGCTTAACTACCAAGTATAATTAATGTAAGATATTATATTATACCGTTTCAAAATAGCAGCGCAATGCTATTTTATACTTTTTTTTAAATTGAACTGATAACAAGGCCTTGCATTTAAAAATTGTTAAATATTTAAGTGATAAGGCAAACACAAATTGGTTGGGTGTTAGTTAATTGTTGCCTCAAACAACTTAGGCCAGCGTTTTCCGGTAATGTACATTTTTTTTGTTATGCTATCGTATGCAATTCCATTTAAAACATCTGTCCGGCCAGTTACAATCTGATTTTTAAAATACTGTTGTGGTAAGCCGGGTAAACTAATTTTACCAACTACATGCCCGTTGGCAGGGTCAATCTTTACTATAAAATCCTGTTGATATACATTGGCATATACAAAGCCATTGATTAGTTCCAGTTCGTTCAATTCCATTACCGGGCCCATATTATCAGTCACTTGCATGGTACTTTTAATCCTGAAATCATCCGGGTTTACAAAGTATAAATTCGCAGAGCCATCACTAATAATAAGGCTTGTTTCATTGTGCGTAATTCCCCAGCCTTCGTAAGGCCAATTAAAGGTTTTTATGGGCTTGTCTATATTATTAATGTCGTACACATTTACAACATGGCTTTGCCAGGTAAGCTGATAAATTTTATTATTGAAGATGGTGATTCCTTCACCAAATACTACGTTGCTGCCCATAATGTGCTTATGTTCCACTTTACCGGTCTTAATATCAGTTATCCGCATAGACGATGTTTCATAGTCGCCCGTGCCTTCGTACAATTTACCATCGTGTATTTCCAGCCCTTGCGTATAAGCACTTGTATCGTGCGGGTAAACTCCTGTAATATTTAACGTTAGGTTTTGCGGTGGGGCAATACCAGTTGCAGGGGTAGTTGCAACGCTTGTTTCATCAGGCGCAGCCCCATTGCCATTGCAGGCCACAAGTATTATTACTACAGTTATTAATAAATATTTCAACATAATGAATTTAATTTGTTGGCAAAAGTACAAAAGCGAAATAGCTTTACATTTTTCATTTGTGAAATTTACTATAAAATATATTTGGCGGATAGTATTTTTACTGTATATTTGTCTTAGTCTCTGAAGCAAATATACCTACCAAGGGTAACTACCATTTTTTTTTCTGAGGCTGCATTATTATCCACTTCTTCTTTTATTGAACCTGTATTTTTTAAATACTAAATGTATTTGCTACACACAGTGGTGTAACTATTAATTCCAATACTTCTGATAATACTGTATATCCCTTGAGCCAAATTTAATTTTTGGACAATAATACATTTTATATGAAGTTTTTTTACTGTTTAGTAATTTTCTTTTTACAGGTAGTTTTTGTTGCTCAGGCACAACGCGTTTGTGGGTCTACTGATTACACTCAAAAAATGCTTTTAAATAATCCCTCATTAAAAGCTGGTTTCGATAAGGCAGAAGAACAGATCAACTTTACAACTACAAGCAGGCTTTCATCTGTTGCAAGAGATACTAGCAGCAACGAAATCATTTACATACCAGTTATAATACACGTTATATACAAATCAACAGATCAAAACTTAAGTACTGATCAAATTTTATCCCAGCTTAAATCTTTAAATGATGATTATAGCGGCACAAACGCAGATAGTAAAAACATCCCAGTAGTTTTTAAGCCATATGCTGCTGATACAAGGATAAGGTTTTGCCTTGCCCAAGTTGACCCACAAGGTAAAAGGACAACAGGCATCATCAGGACTTATACTGCTAATGACGCCTTTACTGCTACAGATGGCATGAAGTTTACTGCTCAGGGCGGAGATAATGCATGGGATAGCAAACGTTACCTGAACATTTGGGTATGCAAGCTTAGCGGCCGCACGTTAGGTTACTCAACTTTGCCAGGCAGCCCCACAAATGTTGATGGTGTTGTTATAGGCTACAATGTTTTTGGCACAATTGGTAATTTAAGCGTGCCTTTTAATAAAGGCCGTACATCAACGCACGAAGTAGGCCATTGGCTTGGCTTAAAACATATTTGGGGCGATGCAGTTTGTGGTAGTGATAATGTTGATGATACGCCTACACAACAATATTATAATTATGGCACCCCAACTTTTCCTCATGCAGGTAATTGTTCGCCCAATAGCAACGGCGATATGTTTATGAACTATATGGATTTTACAGATGATGCCACTATGAATATGTTTACCAACGGACAAAAAATCCGAATGAGGGCTTTGTTTGGCAACAACAACCTGCGTAATTCTTTTCTTGTTTCTTTTGCATGTGATAGTACTTTAGCAACAGGCGGCCCATTACCTCCGGTTGTTACACCACCGGTAGTTATACCACCAGTTGCTGCGCCAATTGCTGCTTCCAAGAAAGATACTATTTTAACAAAATTAGCCATCAAATCTTTTGCTGCTAAAATTTTTCCAAGCCCGGCAGTATCTTCTGTAACTGTTGAGTATGTAAATGCATCTGCAATGGGTGTCAAAATAATTAACGTATACAATGTACTTGGTAGCAAAGTGTTAACAGCCCAGCTTACTGCTACAAAAACTGCGCTTAATATCAGTAGCCTAATAAAAGGTATTTATATCGTTTCTATTGAAGATGGAAATAATAAGGTTACAACTAAAATTGTAAAAAATTAATTATTAGCGCATCAGTGCGGCTACTTCCAACGCTGCGATAGGTGCCAGCGCAACGCCCATGCCACTCATACGTACACAACAGAATACATTATTCGTTATCGCTTTTATAATAGGCGTTTTTTCGCTGCCCATTGCCATTATGCCGCTCCATTTATCTGTAATTGTATAGGGCGTTAAAGGCAATAGGTGCTGTTGTATAAATTCTTCTAATGCAGCTTGTATAAGGGTTGTAATCTGCATCTCTTCTGTATTTTCATCTGTAAAAGCTTTGTTCCTTGCCCCTCCCAGTAAAAGCCTGTCACCTACATTCCGGAAATAATAATAACCTTTATCAAAATGAAACGTGCCTTTGATGGCAAGGTTTTTAATAGGTGCTGTAATAAATACTTGCCCACGGTTCGGCACAATATCTATATTCGATAATAATTTTTTAGTAAAAGCATTCGTGCACAATAAAAGTTGCCTGGCAGTAAACGTAATCGGCTCCTCTTTATCACCAAAAATAGTCGATTCAATAGTAACGCCAGCATCATTGCTTTGATAACTTTTTACTTCTATGCCAGTAATAACCTGTACGCCTACTGACTGTACTTTTTGTAATAAGGCTTGTACTAGTTTACCTGGGTGCAAGCCTGCTTCTAATCTGTTGGCTATTAAATGATCCAATCCTTTAAATCCAAAACCCGCTATTTTTTCATCAGCAACCTGAAATACATTTTTTTCACCCGTAATACTTTTTAAGCCCTTGTTTAGCCAATCAATTTTAGCAGCACAATCTTCCCAGTCTGTTGAGTTTTTAGTAAAACATTCATATCCGCCACAGTCATCGTAATCAATAGCTGCATTGCTAAAATGTTTCCTGATTTCTAACAAGCCTTTGTAGCGCATGGTTACTATCTGCCACATTTTATCTTCGCCCATTAAGTCAATATCACTAAGTAACTCACTCGGGCTGCCAAAGCAACTGAAGCCTGCGTTTCGGGTACTTGCACCGGTTGGTATCACCCCTCTTTCTAATATTGTTATTTTGTAAGATGGATATGTAAGCTTTAGGTGCAAAGCGCTCCAAAGCCCTACAAAGCCACTGCCGGCAATGATGATATCCTGCGGCGCAAAAAAACTTTCTTTCTCCCAAAATGATACTTGTGCCATGTAATAACAAATGTTAAATACCGTAAAGATAAAAACTTATTAAGCCATATTAAACCCCGTGGCAGTATTTTTGTCCCTTTAACCAAATTATTATATGAAAAAAATCATTACCACGGCTATTGTTGCATCACTGTTGATTGGCACTGCGCACGCACAAGGATTAAAAGGCTTATTAAATAAAGTAACAAAAAAAGATACCACTACAGGCAAAAGTGTTGTAGAGAATGCCACTAGTAAAAGCAGTACCCCAACCGGCAATGGGTTAAGTAATGATAACATAATTAACGGCTTAAAAGAAGCGCTTAGGGTAGGTGCCGATAGTACTACTAAAAAATTAAGTGCTGCCAATGGTTTTTTTGGTGATGCAGCCATAAAAATTTTAATGCCAGCCGAAGCGCAAAAGGTAGAAAGAACAATGCGCAGCATGGGTATGGGAAGTTTAGTAGATAAAGCTGTATTATCTATGAACCGTGCCGCCGAAGATGCTGCAAGCGGAGTAGGCACTATTTTTTGGGATGCTATTAAAGGCATGAGCGTTACCGATGGGCTAAAAATATTAAAAGGTGGGGATTTTGCTGCTACAGATTTTTTGAAAGCTTCTACAACAACTACGCTTACCGGAAAATTTAAGCCAGTTATAGAAACATCGCTGGTAAAAACGGATGCTACCAAATATTGGAAAGACCTTTTTACTACATACAACAAATTTTCAATCACAAAAGTAAATACAGACCTTACTGCTTATGTCACCGAAAGGGCGTTAAGTGGTTTGTTTTTAAACATTGGCTTGCAGGAACAAAAAATACGTAAAGACCCTGCCGCACAGGTTACAGGCATTTTGAAATCTGTATTTGGAGGAAAATAATTTCATTTAATATTTTATAAAGCATCATATAAAGTGGTGCTTTTTTTTGTGGGCTTTCTTTTTTAAATACAATTTCTAACTCAAAATACAGCCACCCTGCCCTACAAAGGAGGGTTCTAAACTCTGAGAATTGTAAAAGTTCTTAAAATTCGCGTACTTTAAAAATTCGCCTTTGGAGAGCAGGGACGCTACAATATAGATAATGCCTACAACTTATTTAAAAATAACCAACTTTATAAGCAAATGAATAATTTTGTATTCTAAACAGATTTGATTTTGAGCGCTCCCGTTTTTTTAATTACTCCACCATTTACACAATTAAATACACCGTACCCGGCAACTGCATACCTAAAAGGTTTCTTAAATACAAAGCATATCAATTCTTTTCAGGCAGATCTTGGCATTGAAGTTACCCTTGCTTTATTCAGCAAGCAAGGCCTTATCAATTTATTTGCACAAGTAGCTAAAAGCGATGCAAACCTTAGCGATAACGTACGCCGCATAGTTGCATTGCAGGAAGATTATATCAACACCATAAATGCAGTAGTTTTATTTCTGCAAGGCAAAAACCCTACGTTGGCGCAACTAATAAGCAAACGTAACCTATTGCCCGAAGCAAGCCGCTTTGCACAACTGGATGATTTGAAATGGGCGTTCGGTACCATGGGCACGCAAGATAAAGCCAAGCATTTAGCAACCATGTATTTGGAAGACCTAAGCGATATGATAACCGAATGTGTAGACCCGCATTTCGGCTTTAGCCGGTACGCAGAGCGATTGGCAAGAAGTGCTAATAGTTTCGATGAACTTTACACATCTTTACAACAAGGGTACACTTATATTGATACTATACTTATTGATATCTTACAAAAACGAATGGCCCAGGTTAATCCTTCTGTCGTATTGATATCCGTTCCTTTCCCCGGAAATTTATATACTTCGCTTCGTTGCGGGCAATGGATAAAGCAAAACTATCCCCATGTAAAAATTGCTATGGGCGGCGGGTTCGCCAACACAGAATTACGGTCTTTATCAGACCAGCGTGTATTTGAATTTTACGATTTTATAACCCTGGATGATGGCGAAGCACCTGTAGAAAACTTGCTGCAATACCTGAAAGGCAACAAACAAATAAATGAATTGAAACGCACGTTTACCTTGGTGAACCGCCAGGTAACGTACATCAACAATACCGCCTGTACCGATTATAAGCAAGGGCAGGTAGGCACGCCGGATTACAGCGATTTTTTACTGGATCAATATATTTCTGCCATAGAAGTTGTAAACCCTATGCATAGCATGTGGAGCGATGGGCGATGGAATAAACTAACCATGGCGCATGGCTGCTATTGGGGCAAGTGTACCTTTTGCGATATTTCTTTAGATTATATAAAACTGTACGAACCAATAGCCGCCCAGTTACTGTGCGACAGGATGGAAGAAATTATTGCGCAGACCGGGCAAAATGGTTTTCACTTTGTGGATGAAGCCGCACCACCGGCCCTGATGCGTGCATTATCTTTAGAAATTATTAAAAGAAAGTTAACGGTAACCTGGTGGGCCAATGTACGGTTTGAAAAAAGCTTTACAAGGGATTTATGCTTGCTATTAAAAACCAGCGGATGCATTGCCATATCAGGCGGATTAGAAGTAGCATCCGACCGTTTGCTGGAGCTGATACAAAAAGGGATTACCGTGGCACAAGTAGCAAGGGTAAACAAACATTTTTCTGAAGCAGGCATTATGGTGCATGCGTATTTAATGTATGGCTTTCCAACACAAACAGCGCAGGAAACAATCGACTCTTTGGAAATGGTGCGGCAATTATTTGAGGCAGGCGTTTTGCAATCTGCCTTTTGGCACCAGTTCACCATGACGGCCCATAGCCCCGTTGGCTTAAACCCAGAAAAGTATAAAGTGCAAAAAGTAACGGAGGCAATTGGCACGTTTGCCAACAATGATATTGAACATATCGACCCCACGGGCGCGGACCACCCGACATTTAGCTTCGGCTTAAAAAAGAGCCTGCTAAATTTTATGCATGGCGCCTGCTTTGAATTTCCATTACAAAAGTGGTTCGATTTTAAAGTGCCTAAAACAAGCATAGCGCCCGATTATATTATGAATGCTTTATCGCAGGAAGAATATGCAGCCGTTAAGCCAACCACTAAAGTAGTATGGCTGGGCACAAAGCCATCGATAGTAAATTTTACCAAATCAAAAAAAGGAAACCACTGGCAAATGAGCGAACTTACCTTTCAAAACAAGCGGGAGGCAACCAGCATAAAAGTAAGCGAACAGCAAGGTTTATGGCTGGCAGATATGCTGGGCAAATTATCTGTAAATAATATAAAGGCTTACACTTTACAAGAAGTAAAGCAAAGCTACGAAGCCGAAGGGCTGGAAGATTTTGAATTATTCTGGGATAATAAACCAGTGAATGGATTGTACAAGTTTGGGCTGCTACAATTTTAATTATAAGTTAGGAGGTAGGAGGTAGGAGTTATGAGTTATAAGTTATGAGTTAGGAATGATAGGTTTTTTCGAATTGAAGACCCTGACATTTATTAATTGCTCTTCAATTTTAAGGAACTCATAACTCATAACTAATTTAAAATCCTTTCACCATACCCATTGCTTCCATGGCCATTTGCTGGTTATATTCAAACGTCAATGTTTTGTGGTTAAGTATATCTACAATGGTGCCTATTAAACAAAGCCCGCCGGTAAAAAAATATAATAGCCCCATGCCAACCTGCCCAATTACAAAGCGTTGTACCCCTGCCACGCCAACAAAACCCAATAAGCAACAAATTAATATCGTCTCTGTTTTTTTACGCCGGCCATTATAAATGGAAATAAAAAGATGCATTTTATCTTCTGTTAGATTAGCGGTAAATGCCTGCAGGTAAGCAAGCTCATCTGGTTCAACAGTTGGGATAAGTGTTATAAGGTTTTGGCTCATTACTCGAGTGGTTTAAGCTTGAAAGATAATTGTTTTATCCTGTCTAAAATAATTATTACCGCTACAATGCCTAAAGGATGATGTTTAAAAGAAGCCGCAAATTTACAATGCAATGCCTCATTTATTGCATGCCCCAAACCACAGCCAGGGCAATGCTGTATGCCTGCAAACTTAAACAGGCAAAGGCTTGGGGAAGTGGTATCCGCATTCATAAAATAGAGTAATAATAGCACAGTTGCCCAAAAAGTTATTTCAAAATATTGCTGCCAGTATTGTTTTATTTTGTTGGAAGGTATTGTGTTGGGCTGCATATCTATTTATCTAAAAATGCCATTACTTTTTTTATAAGCGCCACTCTTTTATTAGTGAATGGATGGTCTGTCTGCCATACTTCATAATCAAAGTAGGTTGTATTCTTTGCTTTTAATGCGGCGGCAATTGTTTCATTTCTTTCATGCTCATCTAACATAATAATTTGTTTATGGGATAAAGCTTCCGCATCGTTAACAAGGTTGTAATAAGCGGGGCTTTCAACAACTGGCTTAAACAATTCTTTGCCTGATTTTTTATTGAGCACAAAATAATTATTTGCTTCTTTTTCTAAATATGCCATGTAATTTTTGTATGCTACAGCTCCCGCAATGTTCCAGGTAGATAAAGCGAAGCCTTTTTTAATTGTTGGTAATTGTTGCAATGCTTTCAGGCATATCCAGCCGCCCATGCTATGCCCAAACAAAACAATATTGCTTGTATCTATCTGTAAAGAATCTGCATATTTTTTACAAAAAGTTACTGTATTTACTACGTCTTCCACGCAATGCTTAAAGCTAAATTCACCCTGGCTTGCCCAACTGCCACGATAATCAAAATAAAGCACATTCCATCCATGTGCCCTTACAACCTGGGCCAGGTCAAGGTTTCTTTCGTTGCCGGGATAGCCATGCAATAAAATTAATGTGGGATGTTTTTGCTCGCCATTTGCCTTGTAAATAAAACCCTGCAATAAACTGCCTGCTGAAGGTATATTTAATTCGATCATTCCTGCAGGCGAAGATTTGTCCCAGTCAATATCTTTGAGCACAATAGAATCTGCGTGGGCTTGGCTTATTGCTTTATTAGTAAAGAGCAGGCAGGTGATAATTAGTGCCAGCGATATTAATTTGTGCATCAATATTATTTTTATTTAAAGATAACATTCGCCATTGAAATATTTTATGCAAAACTTGTTTGTGGTTGCCTGTAATCCATATTTAACAGCTCGCATTACCATAAAACGCAGTAAGTAGCAAATAAAAAAAAAGTACCAAAAGAACCAATGTAAATGAGTGGTTAATTTTTTTCTTTTCCCCAAAATGAAAAAAATAACAGAATCATATTTGCCACCGCAGCTCCACATGGCTGCTGTATTGGCCGTACAAAAATGTATTTATTTATCCATGCTCATCAATAAGCAGAACCCTATACTTTTAAAGTAATTAAACATAAAAAGATAAAAAGTTTTTTTATAGGCGTAGTGTCATTGTTGGTAGGTGCAACTCTTTTAAGCACAATACTGGTAATGCAAATAAACAAACAACAATGCCGAAATATACCCGCCTTATGTTAACCAAAATGAGGGAGAGGGATACGGTAGGATTTTGTGTTTATAATTTATTGTTTTGTTTGTCTACTTCAAACGGGCCATCATAATTTATAAATCGGTTTTATTGTTTACTATTTTTGTTTTTTGTGACTGAAGTAACTTGTTCAATCTTCTTAAAGTTACTTTAAAAATAGATGCAATTATTAACTATCAATTATTTAATTATTATTCCTGTTGCCCCAGCCAAATACAGTAGCCTTGTGTGGCTTCATAGGCCCGTCCTAATGGCAGCCGGGGGATATCGCACATTTGTGCATCAGTTTTTAAGGCATCTTTTACCACATAATCCCAGGCATTTCCTACTCAAAGTATATTAGTAAACTTACTTGCTCACCTAACAAAGCCTTTAAAAGAACAGCGTCTTTTAAAGGCTTTGTGTAATACGGCACTGCTATAAACAATCAATCTTCTTTAATAGAAATCATAATTTGCCCAATATGGTAAATATCATGCTGGATAATACCATACAATAAATACCTGTAATCATAAGTACGGCCCGGAACATCATTATCCAATATTCCATCGCTGGCCATGCTTAATAAATGCAATAATCTTTTTTGCGATACCGCTAAATCATTCATCGCATCCAGCCAATTTTCTTTGGTCGCATTTAAAATAATGCGCCAGTTATTATCATCAAAATAATTAGTGTGCTCATTGGCATCTTCTTCTAAACGGCTAATAGTAAATAAACGCCAATTAATCATGTGGCGCAGCAGCACAAGGTTTGTATGGCCGCTGCTTACTTGTTTATTCCAGGCATCTAAAGTTGTTGCCTGGTGCAATATGCTCATCAACGGCCGACCATACCACGGGTTGCCATCATATATTTCCCTTAGTTGAAATTGTATAAACAGTATTTCTTTATCCATCGCTTTATTTTTATCAATGTAATTAAAAGTATTACAATAACAAAGCCATTAAAAGTTGGGCATTACATAAAATGGGTATTTTTTTGCCATATTTGGTAGTGATAATTAAAGTTAAAATAACAACAATCCCATTTTGCTACAGGTAATTTATAAAAAATTTGTTTAACCATCAATACTAGGTGTTTAAACAAAGCATATTTCTTAAATACCCCGTACTTATATTTTGGCATGGTTTTATAACGAGTGTATTAAACAAATTAAATTTTTATTATGAAAAAATGGATGATGATTATGGTAGTTTGCATGAGCGTAAAAACTTTACTCGCACAGCACCTATCGATTGGCCCAACAGCAGGCTTTGGGCATGGGTGGTTAACTACAAGTGACACAGAAAACAGAACTAAAAGCCGTTTTCACCCTACTTATAATGTAGGCGCAAAATTAGTTTATAGCATTATGAGCAACTGGGGCGTTAGTGCCGATGTATTATTTTCAAGCGAAGGCGGTACAATGGGAATAGATAATAATACTAAATCTCTCGTCCGCATTAATTACATAAGGGTGCCGGTTCAGGCAATCTATTTCTTTGGTAAATATGGCGATAAAATTCGTCCGAAGATTTCAGTTGGCCCATCTTTTGGTTTTGTTGTTGGAGCTACCCAAAAGGATTATGTAAACGGTGCTAAAATAAATGATGAGTCGATAAAAAACCAACTTAATAAAGTAGATGTTGGCTTAAATGCTGCCCTTGGCGCTAACATCCGGTTGTGTAAAAGTACCTGGTTAAATACGGATATTACTTTTTACAATGGTTTTACAAACATGGCGAAAATCGGCAATTTAAAACAAAGAGGCATTGGGCTTAATATAGGCGTGCTTTTTCCACTTGGTAAATAAAATACCTTACTATTAATATTCCATGCCATTAAGTTAAGCACTTTCATTTCCCTTCGAAAAGATTAGGCGGGTTAAACACAAACAGATTTAACCTTAACCTAAGGGTATTAGATTAATATTAGAAGCAATAAAATAAGCCCCACTATATTTTTATAGCAGTGGGGCTTTATTTATGCAATAAAGTTTAAAGCTCACTAAACCTTATTGTATAAATTTCGTTACTCCC
Organism: Ferruginibacter sp.; assembly: GCA_025351645.1. Taxonomy (GTDB): domain Bacteria; phylum Bacteroidota; class Bacteroidia; order Chitinophagales; family Chitinophagaceae; genus Ferruginibacter. Next base: position 7,289 of record JANXVN010000182.1, on the reverse strand, counting down.
AATTCAATTTTACAATGAAGCTTAACTTATTTGAGTTTGAAGATAAAGCCTGGTTGCCGCCAACTATCCGTAAAGGAATGCTTGATTATTTGGCTTTTACGCTAAATAGGGGAAACTTTTATGAACCTGTTGCGCCACTAATTGTGCAACTGATGCAACAAACAAAAGCCGGTAATATAATAGACCTTTGTTCTGGCGGAGGTGGGACAATAGAGCAGCTACAAAAAACAATTTATGAAAAATACCAGCAACAAATACCTTTTGTGCTCACAGATATTTTTCCTAATGAAGCTGCTTATAAATTGATACAATGTAAAACCAATGGCAAAGTAACTTATTACTCATTACCAGTAAATGCAGTACAAGTACCTGGTATATTAAAAGGTACAAGAACAATTTTTTCTGCCTTTCATCACTTTAATAAAAGTACTGCTGTACAAGTAATAAAAAATGCAGTAGCAGCAAAAGAAGGGATTGGCGTTTTTGATGGCGGCAATAAAAACTTATTCTTTATGGCTGTCATAACTTTGTTTCATCCTATTGGCTTTATTTTTTTTACGCCTTTTTTAAGGCCATTTAAATGGAGCCGGCTTTTATTTACGTATGTCATTCCGGTAATACCTTTATGCACAATGTGGGATGGCATTGTTTCTATTATTCACTTATACCATCCACAGCAATTATTAAAAATTGCCACCCTTGTTGACGATAAAAATTATAAGTGGCAAACAGGTAAAGTAAAAAACAAATATGGTATGCACATTACTTATTTATTAGGCTACCCTAAGTAATTGTATGGCACCGCTGTTGTTATTTATCTGTAAAACAACAAGCAAAATTGAATTGTAAAAAAAATAAAGCGTACATTGAAAATAAAATTTATGCCCGATTCAAAAGGTAGGCTCCCTCACAAGTATTCGCCACACCAAAAAACTTCTAACACACATGCACGAACTAAAAAGACAAACCGTGCTGTAATTGCGATGGCGTTGTTTTGTGGTTTTCTCGGGCTTGGCATAAGTACGCTTATTTATGGCGCAAACATTACTGGCTTATTAGCAGGGGCTATCATTGGCGGTTTAATAGGGGGCACTTTTGGTTACCTTATAGCTAAAAATATATCTGATAAATAATTTGCCCAATTATTTATACGCCCTGCATGAAGCTTAACTTATTTGTTAAAGCCTCGGCCTATTATTGTGTATCTTTCAAATTTTTTCTGGCTAGAGTTTCTTTAAACTTTGATTCATGATGGTGAAAAAATTAATGCTGCCTATTTTATCCTTACTTTTTTTTCCTTCTTTATTGATTGCACAAAATTTTGGTGGCAACCCTGGTTCTTTAAAATGGCAGCAAATAAATACTGCCACTTCAAGGGTAATTTTTCCTGTTGGCTTAGATAGCCAGGCAAACCGCATCACCAATATTGTACAGTTGCTTGATAATACTACCACGCCTACCATTGGCAGCAAGCAGCGCAAATGGAATATTGTATTGCTAAATCAAACAACTATACCAAATGCTTACGTACGGTTGGCACCGGTAATGAGTGAATTAAATATGGTGCCTGGCCAAAATAGTTTTAGTAACGGCAGCGTACGTTGGGATGATAACCTTATAATACATGAGAACCGCCACATGCAGCAATTTGCAAATTTCAATACCGGGCTAACAAAAGTTTTTTCTTTTGTTCTGGGGCAACAAGGGCAATTGCTTGCCAATGGGATTGCTATACCAGATTACTTTTTTGAAGGCGATGCCGTGTGGCAAGAAACTTTAGTTAGTGCGCAGGGCAGAGGCAGGCTGCCTAATTTTTATAACGGCTTTAGGGCTTTGGCATTAGCAAATAAAAATTATAGCTGGATGAAGATCCGTAGTGGATCATTAAAAAATTATACGCCTAACCATTATGATTTAGGGTATCAGCTGGTTGCCTATGGCAACGAAAAATACGGCAACGATTTTTGGCGTAAGGTAACCGCCGATGCGGTACAGTTTAAGGGGTTATTTTTTGCTTTTAGTAAAGCTATTGAAAGGTATAGCGGCAAAACTTACCACCAATTCCGGCAAGATGCGCTGGATTATTTTAAGGCACAAACAATAGCGAAAAGCCAGCTTGCCAGCAAACCTGTTTACATTACCAAAATAGCAAAGAATACTGTGGCAGATTATTTCTTTCCAGCTTTTGTAAATGATGATACTATTATTGTTGCCAAACAATCCTTTAAAAAAGCAAGTGCCTTTTATCTTATTATAAAAGGGAAAGAAAAAAAAATACGCATTACTAATGTATTAATAGATAACTACTTTAATTATAATAATGGTAAAGTAGTGTATGCAAGTTTTCAATCAGATCCACGCTGGGCTAATAGAAATTATAGCAACATACAATTGCTCGACATCTACACAAAAAAACAACGGCAGCTAACTTTTAAAAGCAAATATTTTTCGCCTGTAATTAGTAAAGATGGTATGGAAATACTTGCCGTTAATGTAAAGGTAAATGGTACTAATAACCTGCATCGGATAAGTACTCAAACAGGCAGTTTAATTAAAGAACTTCCTAATGCTACCAACTATTTTTTTACCCAGGCAAAATATATAGATAGCAATACAGCCATTGCTGCGGTAAGGAACACTGGAGGTGAAATGGCATTGGTAAAAGTTAATCTTGCTAATGGTGAAACTGTAACTATTACTCCGTTTTCTTTTAACATAGTAGGTAACCCTTTTGTAAAAGGCGATACTGTTTATTACAATGCAATGGATAATAGCAGCCCATCTGACAAAGTTTTTGCGGTTAGTTTAAAAGATAAAAAAATGTATAAGCTCACCAATAATATAAATGGAATTTACCAGCCTTCGGCAGATTCAAAAGGGAACCTGTTATATAGCGCCTTTACTGCAGATGGTTACCGGCTTGCTACCATGGAAGCAGCACAAATTAAATGGATACCCATACAAGCCACTACAATTGTTGATGTTGCTTTTATTGGCGCAGGCAACGCTTTATCAAAAAAAGGCGCAGGGGCTTTATACACTTTAAACGATACAGCACATAGTATAACTAAGTATAGAAAATCTTTTCAGTTATTCAATTTTCATAGCTGGCGCCCGGTTGTAAGCGAGCCCGACTATGGGTATGCCTTATACAGCGATAATATTTTAACCAGCTTTACTAACACACTTACTTACACGCATAACCGTACTGAAGGAAGCAACACACTCGGCTTTGATGCAGCCTATGCAGGCTGGTTCCCTGTGTTAAGTATTGGTGCCGAAAAAGGTTTTAATAGAAAGGCAGATACAGCAATAGGCAAACCGGTAGAATTTAACAGCAATAAAGTTTACGCTACCCTTAATATTCCGTTAAGTTTTGTTGGCGGCACCACTTCCAAATTTGTAAACTTTGGGGTAAGCTACACATCGGAAAAACAATATTACCGGGATATTGAAAAGAAAGAGTTTATCAATACGGCCATTACTTATGGCACTGCCTTTTTATCTTTCAGTAATGCCAGCAGGCAGGCAATGCAAAACATAAACCCACGGTGGGCGCAAAGCTTAAGCCTTAATTACAGGGATGCATTTAATTTTAGGAAGAGCCATAAACTAGTTGGTGCAGCTTCTTTATATTTTCCGGGGCTTGCTATTAACCATAGCCTAGTTATTAATGGTGCTTACCAAACAAGGGATACGCTGCAAGAGTTGTTTGGCAATAATTTTTCTTACTCCCGCGGGTACGATGGGCTTAGTACCAGGCGCATGTATAAACTTGGTGCTAATTATCACTTTCCTTTATTCTATCCTGATTGGGGTTTTGGCAATATGGTATTTTTTCAACGGGTACGTGCCAATGTTTTCTACGACCATACTATTGCTACTGCAAGGTTTACAGATGGCAGCTTAAGAAATATTAAAAATCGTAGCGTGGGGACAGAATTATATTTCGATACCAAAATTTGGAATGAGCTCCAGGCTACTATCGGCATAAGGTTTTCACATTTAATGGATGTTAACCTGCGTAGCCAATCCGTAAAAAACCGATGGGAAATAATTATTCCCATCGGGCTTATACCTAATTAATAATCATCAAAATTATCAATTGGCGACTGCTTTTATTTATTTGTTACTTCCATATCTATCAATTGGTAATTGCCTGTAGTAAGCGTAAAGTTTAACGACTCAACGTAACTAAATAACTCGTTGACTGGTATTGTATTGATCTTAAATTTTTTGACGGCAATTTTTTTGGGGTTAAGGCTGTTATCTTCTTGCCTTATTTTATCTACTGCGTATATGGTTATCACCGTTTCTTTTCCCAAAAATACCCGCAGGGCAAACGCCTCAAAGCGGTTGCGGTTATAATCTACAATATGTTGGGCACAAAAATCGTCCAGTGTTTGTCCGTTAGCAAGCGTTACGGCAATTTCGCCACTAACATCGCCGTGTTCAAAATGTAGTTCGTTTTGCATATTGTAATTGTTTACAAGTTTCTTATACCACAATGTATTAAATAACATGTAAAATAATAGGCTTTAAATGGCTTATATCTTTTGCTTGTAAATATCTTGAAGGAGGCCTGCAATGGGTACAATAAAAAAGGATGTGGCTTTACGGCAACATCCTGCATAAATCCAAAGTATCCAATAGGGGCTATATTTTATATTAATGTCTCCAGTTACCTCGTTGCCATTGCCAGCCGCGGTTGTTTTGTTGCCAGCGGCCTGCTTCCCATCTGCGGTTATATCTTGGTGCAGCCCAATAGCCTTGCCTATACACGTAATGGTTGGTGCGCCACATCCAGTCGCCATCTAACCACATATAATTTGGGCCAGGTGCTAATGGCCTTCTGTAATAAGGAGCATTAGGGCGTTCTGATACTACATATCTTGATTGACCGCAGGAAGCAAATGCAAAAGAGCACCCAATAGCTAAAGCGATAAAAATCTTTGTTTTCATAAAATTGTTTGAATGGGTAAATTTTTTTAAAACTATTATTCTCTGCCACGCCTTCTATCGCCACCACCAAATTGACGCTGTGGCTGGTTATTATTAGTAGGCTCGTTTCTTTGTGTTGCATTATGCTGCTGCATTGCAGTTGCCGTATTTTGTTGTTGTTGCCTGTTTTGTTGCTGTTGCCTTGCTTGCTGTTGTTGGTTTTGCTGTTGCTGCCTGTTTTGTTGCTCTTGCTGCCTTACTTGCTGTTGTTGTTCTTGTTGCTGCCTTGCTTGCTGTTGCTGCGTGTTTTGTTGCTCTTGCTGCTGCCTAGCTTGCTGTTGTTGCCTGTTTTGTTGCTGGCTTGCGGGATTATTATTTCCTGGCATGGCATTATTATTGGCAGGCTCGTTTTGCCTGTTGCTTCCAAAGACATTTTGTTGCCTTGAGTTATTATCCCTTACTGGTTGCAATGGCGCATTGTTGTTGTTTCCATTATTTCTTCCGGGCTGTTGCAGATTGTTGTTATTATTTCCTCCATTATTTCTTGCAGGCTGTAAAGGCGTAGTATTGTTTACACCATTGTTATCGCCCCTGGTAATCATGTGGCGCCCTGTTTGTTGTGGATTAATATTTTGAGGGCCGTTATTATTTATGCCGGGGCGGCCATTATTAATACCATTATTATCCCTGCTGTTGTTATTGCTGTTATTATTTCTGCCCCAATTATTATTATTGCCTGGCTGGTTGTTACGGCCATTATTAGTATCTCTATCTACCAGCCTATCCCTAAACCCAATATGCCTTTCTTCTATACGGTTGTTAGTATATCTTTCAACATCCCTTCTTTTAGGGCCTCGGGTAAACCTGCCTTCACTGCCATTATAATAATTGTTGATGGTAACGGAATTCCTAAAGTAATTGTTTTGGACAGAGCCATAAGAATAGTGGTTATAAAAATCCCTGCTACCCATATATTGCCTGGGTATAAAATTCCACCTGTTATAGGGGATGGCGTTAAAACTTACGTTGATGCCCAGCCCATAGCCTAAGGGCGCCCAGCCATAATAACCATCATTCTCGCTCCAGCTTACCCAGGCGCTTGCCCATTGGTAGCCAGGTATCCACATCCAACCATACATTTGGTCGTACTCCCAGCGACCGTAATGAAAAGGAGCCCAGCCCCAGTCGAAGTCACTTACCCAGCTCCAGCCGTAATTGGTATAATCCCAATGCCCATTGGTTGCATAGGGCTTAAAAGATGGGTCGGTATAAATCCATACCCTGCCAAAGCGGGCGCTGTTCATCCAGGTGCCATAAGGGCTTAAATCGTTTTGGAAATTAGAAAAACTTATTTCGGCATCCTGTGCGCTGGCTTTATCTGGCACAGCTAAACTGCCAAAGATTAGTAAAGAGAGGAGTGTGAATTTTATAAGTTTCATGATTGGCGTTTTAAAATGACAAACAATAAAATATATGGATAAGACTTATTTTAAACCTAAAAGTTTGTTAAGGATACGATAATAAAAAATGCCTCCATTCACCTACCAATAAAAAGCCTCCCTGCCCTCCAAAGGAGGGTTCTTGACCCTACGAATTGTTAGGGCATTTTATATTTGATACTTATAAAACTATTTTTTACAGGTTGTATTATTAACTGATGCCTTACCATAGTTAAACGGTATAGGAGTAATAATTTTTAAACCAAAGTAAATATTTAGAAGGAATATTTTGGCGTTTATTTTTACGGTAATAAATTATACGCTTTGTTTTTTTGTTTGTATAAAGAGGAGCCTTAACGGCAGCCTTTGTAGAAATATAAGCCTATTTGCAAAGCGTGATGTTTTGTAAGCAGCAGTAGCCCCAAGCGGCATAATAAAAGCTGAATATAGTTACTGTATTTGTTGAAATGTGCGACGCCACCGCAGCTGCACATAGCCGTTGTATTGGCTGGGGCAACAAAAAAAAGTAGCAATCCTTTTACTTTTACTTTTTACGGAAGCCTTTTAATAAATACCCGCTTGTTTAAATATAGGGTTTACGAAATTATTAGCGACCCGTTTATTACCAGGCTTTTTCGGGCGGCTACAATTAGGGTGGCGCCGCTGGCGATGTGTTGCGCTACATCTAAAATGCAGGCGCCGTTTATGGTCACTACGCTTCCGGAGGGAAGGGTTGACGGGGGAACAATGCCGCCTGCCCAGTTTGCAGGGTTGCTCCAGTTGCCGTTACCCGGTAAAAGAAAAACTGGTAGGTATGGTGGCTACAAGCTTAGTAAGCTCGTACCCGCCGTTGGTGATATCAGAGCAGCTTCCACTAAAATAAATTGACGAATTATATTCGGTAAAGCC
>JANXVN010000171.1 GCA_025351645.1 Ferruginibacter sp. | reverse complement strand
GCACAAAAAGATCCTGCACAAATTCCATGGGGTACTCATGGTGTTGATGTAGTTATTGAAAGCACTGGCTTTTTTACCGATAAAGCAAAAGCAGAAGCACATATTACTGCAGGTGCAAAGAGAGTTGTTATTTCTGCACCCGCAACTGGCGATTTAAAGACAATCGTTTTCAATGTTAACCATTCTATTTTAGATGGTACCGAAACTATCATTAGCTGCGCAAGTTGCACAACTAACTGCTTGGCTCCAATGGCTAAAGTGTTAAATGATAAATTTGGTATCATCACTGGTATCATGAGCACTATACACGCTTACACCAACGACCAAAATACATTGGATGCACCTCATCCAAAAGGCGATTTACGCAGGGCACGTGCAGCAGCTGCTAACATCGTTCCTAACAGTACTGGCGCTGCAAAAGCTATCGGTTTGGTATTGCCAGAATTAAAAGGCAAGCTTGATGGCGGTGCACAAAGGGTTCCGGTTATCACTGGTTCTGTCACTGAATTATATTCAATTTTAGAAAAAGATGTAACTACAGAAGAAGTAAACGCAGCTATGAAAGAAGCCAGCAACGAAAGTTTTGGCTACAATGTAGATGAAATAGTTAGCAGCGATGTTATCGGTATCACTTTCGGTTCTTTGTTCGATTCTACACAAACAAAAGTGCAAAAAGTAGGCGACAAACAACTGGTAAAAACTGTTAGCTGGTACGATAATGAAATGAGCTATGTATCTCAATTGGTACGTACTGTAAATCATTTCGCTGGTTTAATTAAATAGTCAAACGTTCTTTGTTTCGATACAATAATTCATAGCCTCTTATGCAAATAGGAGGCTATGTGTTTTATTAGCTAACTTGTATCTTTATAAAATAAAATAAAGGCGATGCAAACAGAATTATTAAAACGGATAACTATAATACCAGGGTTAATGGGCGGGAAGCCCATTATTAGAGGGATGCGGTTTAAGGTTGCTGATGTATTAAGCTATTTAGTAGCCGGAATGAGTGAAGAAGAATTGTTGCAGGATTTTGATTATTTAGAAAAAGATGATATTACGGCTTGCCTGGCATATGCCTCAATAAAAACCGGCCACGCCATAATACAAATAAAATACGATGCAGCCTGATTCTTTAGAATTTTGGATTGATTTAAATTTGCCGCCTATCAGAATGTTATTGGCGCACCACCTAAAATACTTTACATCAGTGTTGAAAATATTTCCAACGAAAATTTAAAAAAGCTAATTCAGGATAAGTTTGCAGAAATACTGCAACTTTTTTTAAAGCCTGATACATCATTTATAGAAATATCAACCATTTAATAATCATGAGCAAATTTTCAGATTTTAACTTCGCAGGGCATAAAGCATTAGTACGGGTAGATTTTAACGTGCCGTTAGATGAACACCTTGAAATTACCGATGATACAAGGATGACAGCCACCATCCCTACCATTAAAAAAATATTGGCAGATGGCGGCAGCGCTATTTTGATGAGCCATTTAGGCCGCCCAAAAGATGGCCCTACAAATAAATATTCTCTGGAGCATCTGGTGAATCATCTGCACGAATTATTGAATGGAGATGGCACCAATAATGTAAAAGTTTTTTTCGCCAACGATTGCATTGGCGAACAAGCAAGCATGACATCCAATATGCTGAAACCCGGTGAAGTATTGCTTTTAGAAAATCTTCGTTTTTATAAAGAAGAAGAAAAAGGCGATAAAGATTTCGCTGAAAAGTTAAGCAAATTGGGCGACGTGTATGTGAACGATGCATTCGGTACTGCACATAGGGCGCATGCATCTACTGCAGTAATTGCTCAGTTTTTTGCTACAGATAAAAGGATGTTTGGCTTGCTGATGAACAGTGAAGTATCCAGCGCCGAAAAAGTATTGCACCAATCAGAAAAGCCATTCACCGCTATCATAGGCGGGGCAAAGGTTTCAGACAAAATTTTAATTATAGAAAACTTATTGGAAAGAGCCACAGATATCATCATCGGCGGCGGCATGGCATACACTTTCTTAAAAGCACGAGGCGGCAAAATAGGCAATTCACTTTGTGAAGATGACCGCATGCAAACCGCTTTGGACATCCTTGAAAAAGCAAAACTAAAGAACGTAAGCATCCATTTACCAGAAACTTCTATCATTGCCGATAAATTTGCTGCAGATGCCAATACAAAAGATTGCCCGAGCGACCAGATACCTGATGGCTGGATGGGGTTGGATATTGGTGGAAAAGCAATCGGCATTTTTAGCGAAGTGATCCGTAACTCAAAAACTATTTTATGGAATGGGCCAATGGGTGTTTTTGAAATGGAAAAGTTTCAGAACGGCACCAAATTGATTGCGCTTGCCATTGCCGATGCAACCGAAAAAGGAGCTTTTAGCTTGGTCGGTGGCGGCGATAGTGTTGCAGCAGTAAATCAATTTAACTTAGCAGATAAAGTTAGTTACGTAAGCACCGGCGGCGGCGCATTATTAGAATATTTTGAAGGAAAAGTGTTGCCAGGTATTGCTGCAATAAAAGATTAAGCTTATGATAATTGTTATTTATGCTGGATGGTGAAACATTTTGTAGCATCATTCGTCTTAGTTTTAAATCATATTAATTAATTTACAGTATATAATCTTTAAATGCTTGATAAATTATTACTTTTAAACTCTTAACATAAAAACTTAACAATATGAAAAGTCCCAGATTATTAATTATAGTAGCAATTGTAGTAATTGTAGGCTTTTTAGGCTGCAGTGGCTACAACGGTTTAGTAAAGCAAGATGAATCTGTAAAAAGAGCATGGAATAACGTGCAGGCAGATTATCAAAACCGTTCTGACTTAGTTGGAAATTTGGTAAACACCGTAAAGGGCGCTGCTAATTTTGAGCAAAAAACTTTAACGGATGTTGTAAATGCAAGGGCAAAAGCTACTAGCGTAAATATTGATGCAAACAACCTTACTCCTGAAAAAGTAGCTCAATTTCAAGCAGCACAAGGCCAGTTAAGTGGTTCATTGAGCCGTTTGTTGGCAACAGTTGAAGCTTACCCAACTTTAAGAGCTACTGAAAATTTTACCAAATTACAAAACCAGCTAGAAGGCATTGAAAATGGCATCAAAAATTCCCGCAAGCTTTTCAATGATGAAATAAACGTTTACAACACAAAAGTGCGTTCTTTTCCAATGAACATCTTAGGCGGCCTTTTTGGCTTCAAACAAAAACAAGGCTTTACTGCAGATGCAGGCGCAGAAAAAGCACCGGAAGTTAAATTCTAGATAACATGCAGAATAAACGTTGGTCGGGCTACATTATTGGTGCGGTAATCATTCTCGTTGGTATTTTTTTAATGATTACATACAATTCTTTGGTTAAAAAAGAAGAGTTAGTAAAGCTACAATGGAACGAAGTGCAAAATTCATATCAAAGAAGGATCGATTTTATACCAAACGTAGTGAATGTTGTGAAAGGACAGGCTGATTTTGAGCATACAACTTTACAGCAAGTTACTGAAGCAAGGGCTAAGGCTACATCAATAAATGTTACGGGTAACGATATAACAGCAGATAAATTTAACCAGCAAAGTGCTGCTCAGGATGGCTTAGCTGCTGCTACAAACCGGTTATTAATTACAGTAGAGAAATATCCGGAACTACAGGGCGCAGCGGCTTTTAGAGGTTTACAGGTACAATTAGAAGGTACCGAAAGGCGAATAAAAGTTGCCCGGAAAGATTTTAATGTAGCCATCCAGGATTATAATAGTTCAGTAAGAAGTTTTCCAACAAAAATTGTAGCCGGTCTTTTCGGGTTCAAAGCAAGAGATGGGTTTCAATCAGATGTAGGCGCCGATAAATCAGTAGAAATAAAATTTTAATAAGCAACCGTGGGAATATTTTCTTTTTTACACAAGCATACAGAATTTTTTTCTGCTAAAGACAAAGAGCAGATAGTGCAGGCTATACGTAACGCTGAAAAAGAAACCAGCGGCGAGATAAGGATTTATGTAGAAAGCCACAATTCTATGGTAAATGTAATTGATAGGGCAGCCGAAGTTTTTTTAAAATTAAACATGCAAAAAACGGATGAGCGTAATGCAGTGCTTTTGTATATAGCTATGAAAGATAAAGAACTGGCTTTGTTTGGCGATGAAGGAATTTATAAAAGGGTTGGAGCAGATTATTGGAACAATGCAGTAAAAGAAATGATAGGTGAATTTTCAAAAGAAAATATCAGTAATGGGATAGAAAAATGCATCCTTCATATTGGGCAAACTTTAAAAGAAAAATTTCCCTATGACGCTGCGACCGATAAGAATGAATTGCCTGATGATATTGTATTTGGCAAGTAAATAATTGCAGCCTCCACAATAGGCGCCATCTTAAAAATAAAAAAAATATTCCTTTCAGGGATAGGGCATGAAAAAAATCACTTCAATATTACTGTTCGTCTTTGTTTCTCTTTTTGCTTTTGCACAGCAAGGGCAAAATTTTTCTATTGATAAAGTAGTTAATACACCACCTAATCCTCCAAAGCTTGTAAACGATTTTGCCCATATTTTAACGGCAGAACAAACCATAGCTTTAGAAACTAAATTGTATCAATTTGATGATACGACTACCAATCAGGTAATAGTAGTTATTGTTCCCAATCTGGGCGGTAAAGATGTGGCAGATGTAGCCATTGATGTAGGACGGAAATGGGGAGTAGGCAATAAAAAAAGTAACAATGGCGTAATATTATTAATTTCTGTAGAAGATAGGAAACTGAATATCTCGCCAGGGTATGGCCTGGAAAAAGCTTTGCCAGATGTAGTATGTCAACAAATAATAGATAATATTATAGTGCCTGATTTTAAAGGCAACGATTATTATGCCGGCATAAACCAGGGAACAGATGCCATCATCCAGGCAACAAAAGGAGAATTTAAAGCACCGGATAATTATAATAAACGCGGCCAGCAATCTGGCTCCGGACTTATTAAGATCGTATTTTTTGTTATCATTATTATTGTATTTTTAGCCATTAGTTCTGGCAGTAGAGGCGGTGGTGGTGGCTCGATGATGAGTAATACCGGCGCCTTTATTCTTGGCAGCCTTATTGGTGGAGGGGGAAGAGGTGGTGGTGGTTTTGGAGGAGGCGGAGGAAGTTCCGGAGGTGGCGGCTTTGGAGGATTTGGAGGTGGTAGTTTTGGTGGTGGCGGATCAAGCGGTAGCTGGTAATAAAATAAAGGATTACACATAAAAAATCCCAACTTTTAAAAGTTGGGATTTTTTATGTGTAGGTTAAACTTATTTAAAAGCAGTACTGATATATGTTTCAATTTCAGTTCCTTTTGCTTTACTTAATTTACCAAAGCTCTTTTTAAAACCAGGGTCAATGAAGCTTCGGTATTGTTCCGGTATCATGTTCCTAAATTCAAAAATATAGTCGATACCTTTTTTAATTTTAGCGTTGTCATTTACTTTTAAAAGATAGGTTATAAAGCCATCCGTCATACCAACTTTCTCTTGTCCGGGTGCTGCTTCTTTATAAAGGTTGGCAACAAAATCAAAGTCGGCTTCAGTGCCCTGTGCAATCATTATTTTATTAATAATATCACCTAAGCCTTCTTTAGCATCACCCGCATATTTCTTAGCTAACTCATAAGCTTTAGCTGGCTCTAAAGTTGTTAAGCCATCCAGTGCAGCACCGGCAACGCTATACGAAGAGTCTCCAACGTATTTTGTAAATAAAGGCAGGTACTGGGCATCAGCTTTAGCGGCCAAATAGGTTAATGCTGCAGCCTGTGTTTTTTTGTCTTTATCCTGCTTAGCTATGGTTTCTATCGCTTTAGTAACAGCGGCACTACTGTTCATTTTAGCTTTAGCCATCCTGTCAATTGTAAACTTACGCAAGCCTGCAAACTTATCATTTAAACCAAGGCTAAGTTCTGCCATATTATTTTTACTGAAATAATCCAGCGCCTCTTTCCTATCTAAATAGTTTGGCGCATACTCGTATTGATGGATTAAATTTGCAGCCGTTTTATTATCTGTTTTTTCACACAGCAAAGCCTTGTCTGCATCAACATTAATAAGGTCGGGGTGCTTGGTATAACTAAAAGTAAAAGTATCAATCTTGTTTTCAACCCAAACCTTGTTACTGGTTTTGTTAGGGCCATTATAAACATCAATAGTCATTGGCAAACGAAAAATATTTCCTATTTTTTGTGTTTGTTCAATAAGTACTTTAACTTTTCCGGCTGCATCATCATACACATAATCTATCTTTAATTTAGGGTGCCCGTTGCCGTAATACCATTGGTTCCAAAACCAGTTCATATCTTGGCCGGTAACTTCTTCAAAAGCTAAGCGTAGTTGTCCTGCTTCACCGGTCTTAAATTTATTAGTGTTTAAATAGTTATTTAATGATTTAAAAAATGCCTCATCGCCAACATAGGTCCGCAGCATATTTAAAATGCGGCCGCCTTTGTTGTAGCTAACAGCATCAAACATATCTTCTTTGTTGGAATAATAAAAACGTACAAGTTTTTTACTTTCGCTATTGCTTTGCAGGTAGCCTTGCATGTCTTCCAGGTTATGTTCATCTGCTGCATCTTTGCCATATTTATGTTCGTCCCATAAATATTCACTATAATTGGCAAAGCTTTCGTTCACGGTAAGGTTGCTCCAGCTTTCTGCGGTAACAAGGTCACCAAACCATTGGTGAAATAATTCGTGCGCAATAGTTTCTTCCCATCTATTGCCATCTACCAATTGCCTTGCATTTTGGTAAGCACTCTCCTGGTGCAGCGTTGCACTAGTGTTTTCCATAGCACCGCTTACATAGTCCCTTCCCACAATTTGATCATATTTTGGCCATTGGTAAGCAATGCCTAAAATCTTTTCATAAAATCCAATCATTTCCGGCGTGTTGCCAAATATTTTTTTAGCAACCGGTTCATACTTTTTTTCTACATAATAATCCACTGCCATCGTTTTGTACTTATCTTTTACAATAGCAAAATCGCCTACGCCCATAAAAAATAAATAAGGTGCATGCGGCAGTTCCATTTTCCAATAGTCGGTCCTGGTACCATCTGTATTTTTCTTTTGGCTAATCATTAGGCCATTGCTTAAGGTTACATATTTTGACGGCACAGTCATATAAATTTCCTCCGTGCTTTTTTGGTCAGGCTTATCAATTGTTAGCATCCATACGCTATTAGCTTCGGTTTCGCCTTGTGTCCAAATTTGTGTCGGTTTATCTTTATCTTCCCCTTTAGGGTTAATAAAATATAGCCCTTTCGCATCAGTGATAGCTGCGCTTCCTTCAACTTTAAGGTCATTTGGCCTTGCTATATAATTTATATAAACTGTATAATTTTCGCCACTTTTATAACTTTTATCAAGTTTAATAAACAGTTGTAAGCTATCATACTTATATTTTAATGCAGTTTTAACATTGCCTTTCATAATGGATACTTCTTTTATATCCATTCCTTTTGAATCTAGTGTTAAAGAATCTGTAGCGTAAAAATGAGGTTTAAGCGTAAGCCATTCTTTTCCGTACATCCAGGCTTTTTCATAATCAAATTTTACATCCAATTTAGTATGTACCAGATCATTTATCTTTGGGTAGCTTCCACGGTATATTTTCTGCCACGAGGTATCTGGTTCTTCAGCAGTTATTTGCGCTTTGGCAATTGTTGCACAAGCAAATAGAGCAATACAAAAAAATATTTTTTTCATATAAATAATTTAGTTGTTGCAAAAATAACTTTGTAAGCTCAAAACCAAACCATTTTTTGTATTAGTGGTGAAACCATAACTATAATAAGTAATTTTGCAGTCAAAGCACAAATTAGCATGAAGCAATTTCAGTTTATTTTTTTATCTATCTGCCTTTTAATTTCTTTTAATATACAAGCCCAGCAAAACCATTTCGTTTACATACAAACAGATAATAAACAGCCTTTTTATGTAAAGTTTGATAAAAAAGTATACAGCTCTTCGGCATCAGGATATTTGATAGTATCGAAATTGAAAGCCGGCTTTTATACTTTTGTTATTGGGTTTCCAAAAAATGAGTGGGCGGAGCAAAATTTACGTTTTGCAGTACAGGATAAAGACTACGGTTACTTGCTTAAAAACTTTGGAGAAAAGGGCTGGGGTTTTTTTAACCTGCAAACATTAAATGTTTTAATGGCAGATGAGCCAGTAAAGGCATCTGCGCCTTTTATGCTTGCAGAGAGTAAGCCAGATACATTTTCAAATATGCTTTCGACAGTTGTTGATGACCCTACTATAAAGCAAAACGAGCCTATAAAAAAAGTTGCAGTTCAACAAGCAGTAATACAGCCACAAAAAGATGTAGCGCCTGCAAAAGAAAAATTTCAAACAGAAACGAAAGTCATGGTACAATCTCCTGAACCCGTAAAAGAAAAAGTGACGGCTATTTTACCTCCCCCGCCTATAATTGTAACGCCTGTATTAAAAAAAAATACTACCAAATCAGCCGAAGGCATACAAATAGTTTATGTTGATACTTTGAGTGGAACGAAGGATACAATAAGCATTTTAATACCATCAGATAATGAAACGCTTGGAAACACACTCACTAAATATGATACAACAGTAACATTAAAAGGAAAAGTAAAAGCGCCAGAAATTAGAGATGATATTGTGGCAGTGCCGGAAAAACGAGATGCTAAGTTTTTAGAAATTGAAGTTCCAAATTCAAATACAACGGTTCAACAAAACAAGTTAGATACAATCGTTCAAAGATATACGGCTAAATCCCCAATGGTAAATTCTGATTGTATAAGTTTTGCGGCCGATGAAGACTTTTTGAAGCTCCGTAAAAAAATGGCAGCAGCAGATAATTCCGATAAAATGATTACCACTGCTAAAAAAATGTTTAAAGTAAAATGTTTTAGCACAGAGCAAATTAAAAACTTAAGTGTATTGTTTTTAAAAGATGCCGATAAGTATAGTTTTTTTGATGCTGCTTATCCTTTTGTATCAGATTCGCATAATTACCAATTTCTTCAGTCCCAACTAACAGATGCATATTACACAGAGCGTTTTAAAGTAATGATACGGCATTGATAACTAACAAATACCCCACTCTTAATGTCACGTTACTTTATAGAAGTTGCTTATAAAGGCACTAAATATGCCGGCTTTCAAGTTCAGCAAAATGCCAATTCCATACAGGCAGAAATAGAAAAAGCGCTCAAAGTATTTTTTAAACAAGATATCAGCCTCACCTGTTCATCTCGTACAGACGCAGGCGTACATGCATTAAGCAACTATTTTCATTTTGATGCCGCCAACTTGCCAGCACAGCAAGCCCTGGATAATGCTATTTATAACCTGAATTCAATTTTGCCCAACGATATCGTAGTAAAGCGTAGATCGG
>JANXVN010000144.1 GCA_025351645.1 Ferruginibacter sp. | reverse complement strand
ACCCGCCCATCTACATAATCTTTCACCTGGCAGTTGAGTTTTATTTTTACGCCTAGTTTAGTCAATGCCTCAAAAGTATCGTGCTGGCTTGCGTTGCTCATGGGTGCAAGCACAACTTTGCCGCCATCAACCAAATAAATTTCGCCGCCTTTGCCTGCCAGCATAGGGTATTCTTTACGCAATATGCCATTTTTCATTTCAGCAAACATACCCGCTAGTTCAACGCCAGTTGGGCCTCCACCGGCTATTACTATGGTTAACAGCCTTTTTATTTCAAACGGGTCGGTAGCAATGGTGGCTTGCTCCATTTGCTCCAATAAACGGTTGCGCATTTCAAGCGCATCTGATAAAGTTTTCATTGGTATGGCATGCTGCTTTACGTTTTCCATACCAAAGTAATTGGTTTCGGCACCGGTTGCAAATACCAATTGGTCGTATTCCACTTCGCCATCTTCCAGCACAATTTTATTTTGTCCGGGTACTATTTTTTTTACGTCGCCCAGGCGGAAACCAATATTGTGTTTACCTGCAAATAATTTTCTAAATGGGTAGCTAATGCTGGTGGGGTCTAAAAAAGCTGTTGCCACCTGGTAGATGAGTGGGGCAAAAAAGTTATAATTATTTTTGTCTATCAGCAGTACTTCAAAGCCTTTTATGTTGGCTAATGCCTTAGCAAGGTTAACGCCTCCAAAACCACCACCTATTATAACTATTTTCATTTAGTATTTATTTTTAATTAAAGGCCTAAAATATTAGCAAGTAAAAGATTTAACAATTTTCGCTTTTAAATGTTGCAATTTATGGGTCATCAAATTAGATACCGCTTTTTTATTTTATTGAGGCTGGTAACTTTAAGCTGGGCATAATAATTTTTATACCGGATGCGCCCCGCGTGAGGGATAGCAACGGAAATCCTTTTTGCGGAATACTTTTAGCATCGGCAGGCTACTACTGCAAAAAGATTGAAGTGCCCGCCCGGATGAACCGGTTCGGACGGGAAGAGCCCAGCCCCTTGCCGCAGCGGCTTGGGGCACGCCCTAATTATTTTGCTTATGTGAATACTTATAAATAAAAATACGGTTAGCTGTTAATCGCTATTATCCATATTTAGTTTTTGGTGATAGGCCCCTGCCCCGATGTAAAGCGCAAAACACGCTATCGCAGTATCTTTCAGCATGCTGATGAGTGCCATTTGTTTTGCTTCTGCATTGCTAGCTTCCATAAAATTTGGCAAATGGATGGTGAGCACAAAAATAAAAAGCAGGCCTGCCAAAATATAACCGGCAGCTTTTACCATTGTGTTGGTTAAAAAGGCAAGCGCTACCAATATAAATGCTGCGCCTACAAAATATACCCAGATGATGCCGCCGGGCAAAAATGCGGGCACATAATTAACAAGGTCTCTGGGATGGGCAAAATGAAGTATGCCGAAAATAATCATTACAAAGGATAGCAAAAAAATTGATATGCGGGATATTACGTGTTGATATTTCATGATGGCAAGTTTAGACCTAAAAGTTACAACATATAAAATGGGGTTGCAAGTGTTTTAGGGATAATCTTTTACCCCGTGCCCTGAAGGAGAATTATTTTACGTCCTTACATTTTAGCAGCTATTTTTTTGCCAGATACAAAAAAACCGCCCAATTTCTGGGCGGCATGCTGCTATAATTTGAGAATAATCGTTCTATGCTTCTATTACCTGGTTCCTTAGCAGGTCTTCAAACTCATCTTTGCGGCGGATGAGTTTTGCTTTGTCATCTTTTAGCAATACTTCGGCGGGTTTTAAGCGGCTGTTGAAGTTGCTGCTCATTTCGAAACCGTAGGCACCTGCGTTGTAGAAAACAAGGTAGTCGCCTTCGCGGACTTCATGCAATTTCCTGTCCCATGCAAAAGTATCGGTTTCGCAAATATTGCCTACGATAGTGTAAATGCGTTCGGCGCCTTTGGGGTTGGAGATGTTTTCGATGTGGTGATAGGCATCGTACATCATGGGGCGTATTAAATGGTTAAACCCGCTGTTTACGCCTACAAATACTGCTGCGGGCGTTTGTTTGATGACGTTAGCTTTTACTACAAAATAACCGCACTGGCTTACTAAATATTTGCCTGGCTCAAACCATACCTGCAATTTTCTGCCGGTTTCTTTTTCAAATTCCGCAAAGGCTAGGGCTACTTTTTCGCCTAGTGCGGCAACATCTGTTTCGGCATCGCCGGGTTGGTAGGGCACTTTAAAGCCGCTGCCTAAATCTACAAACTCCAGGTTGGGAAAATGCGTTGCCAAGTCGAACATTACTGCAAGGCCTTCTAAAAAAACATTGATGTCTTTTATTTCGCTGCCGGTGTGCATGTGTATGCCGGTAACGTTTAAGTTGGTTGATTTTACAATACGTTCTATATGGCGCATCTGGTGGATGGAGATGCCAAATTTGCTATCAATGTGCCCGGTGCTGATCTTAAAATTTCCGCCGGCCATAATGTGCGGGTTCAACCGGATGCATACCGGGTACGAGTGTCCGAACTTGTTGCCAAACTGTTCCAGGATAGAAATATTATCGATATTGATGTTGGCACCTAAATCTTTTACGGCCACTATCTCTTCAAAATCTACACAATTGGGCGTGTACAAAATATCTTTGGGGCTAAAGCCGGCCATAATACCGAGCCTTACTTCGTTGATGCTTACACAATCAAGCGAAGCGCCAATTGATTGTACGTACTTTAAAATATTTACATTGGTGAGTGATTTACAGGCATAGAAAAAACGGGCATCGCAACCGGCAAACCCCTTTTGCAATTTTTTATATTGTGCGGCAATGCGTTCTGCATGATAGATGTAAACGGGAGTGCCAAATTCATCAGCAATCTCAATTAGTTGCTCGTGGGTTAAATTTTTTGCCATTTCTTTAGTGTTTTTTGTTTGGTGTTTATTGTTTTTCGTTATGGGACGCAGCTGGATGTTTTTCTTCTTTTGTTGGTTGTTAATGCACCCTGCTATTTAAATTACTTTTATTTACTTTGGATTATACTATACTTTACCATTCTCCAGCACATAAAAAAAGGTATGAGAAACCATCTTCGTCATACCTTTTTTTAAATATTATTGTAGGTTTATGATTCGGGTTGTTGCTCTTTATCCTGCTTCGGCTTATCTTCTTCCTTGGTTGAATCGGTTTCGGCTTTAGCTACAGTGCTTTCTTCTTGCTTTCCTTCGGGAATGCCTATCTGTTTATCTGCTTCAGTTATTGTTTCGTCTGCGGTTTCGCTTTCTTCTATCTCTATAGCGGCAAAATTATTTGCTTCTACAGTAATGGCAGGTGCTGCTATCTCAATTTCTTGTTCTTCAATATTGTCATTTCCAGATGTTTCTATGTCGCCTTTTTCGGCCATATCAACCTTGCTTTCCGCCACTTCTTCAGCTGTATCATTCCCAAATGCATGTTCGCTAGTATCCTCTTTAGCATCCGTTTCAACAGCAACTATTTCTTCGGGTTGCTGGGGCTGATGGTTTACCAACGTTGCCTGCACCAATTCTTCCATCAGCACTTCGCTTATTTTAGGTAAATCTGCCGTGCTATTGATGCCAAAATAATCCATAAAAGATTTTGACGTTGCATAAATTAGCGGCTTGCCAACGGCATCTTCATTTCTTCCCGAGATTATCACGAGGTCTTTTTCCAATAGTTTTTGAACCGCATAATCGCAGTTAACGCCGCGGATGGCTTCCATTTCGCTTTTAGCAATAGGCTGCTTATAAGCAATGATAGCAAGGGTTTCAATGGCAGCGGTAGATAGGCGTTTTAAAAATTTATCGCCATTTAATTGTGCGACTGTTTTATGGTATGCTGGCTTTGTTAAAAATTGCCAGCCGCCGCCGCTTTGTTTTAACTCAAAAGCATAAAACTCCGAGCCGTATTTTTCGTGGATGCCTTCTATGGCAGCATCTACCTGTTCAATTGTGGCCCTATCTTCTATAAACCCCAAAGCATTATTCAGCAACTCAACCAGCTCGTTATTAATGAGCGGCTTATCACTTGCAAAAACCAAGGCTTCAATATGTGGTATTATTTGAGAAAGTTCCATTGCCCCTGTCCCCTAAAGGGGTATATTAATTTTGAAATTATACGATTCCTGTTCATCCCTTTAGGGGATGGGGGCTATCCATTTAATGCTGCTGCACCACTTACAATTTCTGTTAATTCAGTTGTTATAGCCGCCTGCCTTGCACGGTTATAACTTATCTTTAATGATTTTAGTAATTCATTAGCGTTGTCGCTAGCCTTGTCCATAGCTGTCATGCGTGCACCGTGTTCGCTGGCGTTGCCGTCAAGCACTGCTTTAAACAATTGAGTGTTTAATATTTTTGGCATCAGTTCGCTTATCAGTATTTCTTTGCTTGGCTCAAAAATAAAATCAGCGTTTGCTTCGCCTGCCTTTTTTTGCACCCTGCTCACGGGTAAAAATTGTTCAGCAATAAATGCTTGTGTGCCGGCATTTTTAAATTCACTGTACACCAATTCAACCGCATCTACTTCAGCGTTAGCAAATGCATCCATGGCGTATTTTGCGGCTGTTTGTACCCTGTCAAAGCTTAAACCGGTAAAAATATCCCAGTAAGCATCTACTACTTTAAAGCCATTTTTTGTAAAATGTTCGAAACCTTTTTTACCAATTGGCAAAACTGTTACATTGCCTTTTTGATGCTGGGCAGGGTATTTTTCAAATATTTGCTGGCGGGTTAATTTTATAAGGTTGCTATTATAGCCGCCGCATAAACCCCTATCGCTGGT
This sequence comes from Ferruginibacter sp., assembly GCA_025351645.1. GTDB lineage: Bacteria > Bacteroidota > Bacteroidia > Chitinophagales > Chitinophagaceae > Ferruginibacter. The sequence continues at coordinate 31,896 of JANXVN010000144.1, read as the reverse complement.
AACTACTATTATCAATATTTTTTCAACTGGCCTTTCAGTTGCCAATGCTACTTTTAAATCACCATCGCTATTACTGATGATGTTGCTTAGCATTTCCTGCAGCTTTTGCGCATAAGGGCGCATCTGCGTGATTGCATCCTGTGCACGGCGCAATTTTGCGGCACTTACCATTTTCATGGCTTTTGTAATTTGTTGCGTGCTTTGTACGCTTTTAATGCGGTTACGTACTTCCTTTAAGGCTCCTGACATATAAATTAATTAATTAACTTTTTAGTTTTCGGATGGCAAAGGTATGGCAAAAAACGCTAAATGATACCGGCATCCTAAACAAAAAAGCCACTAATAAAGGGGTTTAGCTGTAGCCTAGAATATAATCATGCATCATCTTTAAAATAAATTTTATAAAACTAAAATAAAAGCAATATGAATTACGTTTCTGCATATATTGCAATTTAAAAGCATCCTATATTATTAAAGTTTATAAATGAAAATAATATCATTTATATAAATTATTTTAAGTGCAGCTGCTTTAGGCAAATCCATCCCCTATAAATTATTATACATAATTTTTTTCAACACTAATAAATTTTTAGGATGGTGATAGCTTTAGATATTTTACTTACATTATTGCTTGAATTACCCATTATTGCACTCTTTTTTAAAAAGAAAAAACGTTTGTCAGCAATTATTTATGGATTTTTTATAGTGTTGGTTACGTGGCCGATAGTGCATATTTTAAAAATGAGCACAGAAATAAATATCAACTATATTGAAGTGGGCGTAGTAATAGCAGAAGGCCTTGCATTGTGGATACTTACAAACTGTGGATGGAAAAAAGGATTTTTAATCTCTATCGTAATAAATTGTTCAAGCTTTTTTATTATGAAAACAATTACGCTGGATCCGGACATGCTGCAAAACAGGCCTAACATCGTTATCCATTAATATCTCAAACCCCGGTCTTAGTATTTATTGGCTAAGCAGTTCATCTTATATAGAAGCCTCACTTATCAACCACTGGCTAATAGGAACCTTTAATTTTATTACTGGCAATATTTAGGATAACTCATAATGTTGCCAATGGCGTTTTTTTAACGTCCCTGTTACTGCTTGCGCTTTGCAACCCCACTTCCAGCAGTATTGACTTTAATTAGGCGTCTCCACAATATTGTATCCGTCAGTATTAAAACAGCCGTAATTATATCAAATGTGTTCCCAATTACAATTGGATATTAACAAAAACTTTGCGGCTACTTCCTTTTTCAGTTTTAGCTGCAGGCAAATAACTGTCAACTAACTTGTACCTTCGCTGTTCTGTCAATTTGGCTAAAATATTATTTAAGCACCATATTTGACATTGCAAATCACCCGATTTAATAATTTATATTATACCATAACTTAAAATTTATGATAGGCTTTTTATCGAAAATATTTGGCGGCAATAAAAGCGACAAAGATGTAAAAAAAATTAGTCCCCAGGTTGAAATAATCAACGGTTTTTTTGCACAATACCAGTCGCTTAACAATGATGAGCTGCGTAACAAGACAGTAGAATTTAAACAACGCATAAAACTATACCTGGCTGGTATTGACGAGCAGATAGAAAGCAAAAAATTAGAAGCCGAAAATTTGCCTATTACAGACATCACTCAAAAAGATATTATTTACCAGGAAATTGATGCCTTTAAAAAAGACAGGGACAAAAAAATAGAAGAAATTTTATTACAGATTTTACCCGAAGCATTTGCAGTAGTAAAGGATACAGCCCGTCGTTTTAAAGATAATACAGCCCTGGAAAGTACCGCCACAGAATTAGATAAAACGTTAGCGGTAAAGAAAAAATACATCCGCATAGAAGGCAATAAATCTTTTTTTAGCAATACCTGGACAGCCGGTGGTGGCGATGTTACCTGGAACATGCTACACTACGATGTGCAGTTGATTGGCGGCATGGTATTGCATAGTGGCAAAATTGCAGAAATGGCTACCGGTGAAGGTAAAACGCTTGTGAGCACTTTGCCCGCATACCTAAATGCGCTAAGCGGCGAAGGCGTACATATAGTTACCGTAAATGATTATTTGGCAAGAAGGGATAGCGAATGGAACGGTCCTATATTTGAATACTTAGGGCTTACAGTTGATTGTATTGATAAGCACGAACCCAACGGCGATGCAAGAAGAGCGGCTTATAATTCGGATATAACTTATGGCACCAACAACGAATTTGGCTTTGATTACCTGCGTGATAATATGGTGCATAGCCCAGATGAAATGGTACAGCGCAAGCATCATTTTGCTATGGTAGATGAAGTGGATAGTGTTTTGATTGATGATGCCCGTACCCCTTTAATTATAAGCGGCCCTGTTGGCCATAGCGATAATACCCAACAATTTTTTGACCTGAAGCCGCGTATTGAAAAGCTATTGGATGCACAGCGCAAAGCCGTGAACCAGTTTTTAATTGATGCTAAAAAGAAAATAGCCGAAGGCAACGACGACCCTAAAGACGGTGGCTTATCGTTATTTAGGGCACACAGGGGCTTACCAAAAAATGGCGCCTTAATTAAGTTTTTGAGCGAGCCAGGCATGAGGGTAAAATTGCAAAAAAGTGAAAATTATTATCTGGCAGACCAACAAAAGGAAATGCCAAAAGTAGATGAAGAACTATACTTTCAAATAGATGAAAAAAATAACCAGGTTGATTTGACTGATAAAGGAATTAACCTAATTACAAGGTCTGGCGAAGACCCTGAATTTTTTATTTTACCGGATATTGCCATTAAGCTAAGCGACATTGAAAAAGGCACCTTGGCTGCTGAAGAAAAGCTGCACCTGAAAGAATCTTTGTTAAATGAATATTCATTAAAGGCAGACCGTATACATACCGTACAGCAATTACTAAAAGCATACACGCTGTTTGATAAGGACACCGAGTATGTGGTAATGGATGAATCTGTAAAAATTGTTGATGAACAAACAGGCCGTATCCTTGATGGAAGGCGTTATAGCGATGGCTTGCACCAGGCAATTGAAGCAAAAGAAAATGTAAAGATAGAAGCTAGCACACAAACATACGCTACGGTTACTTTACAAAATTACTTTAGGATGTACCACAAGCTTTGCGGCATGACGGGTACTGCCGAAACAGAAGCAGCAGAATTGTGGGACATTTATAAATTAGATGTGGTAACCATCCCAACTAATTTACCTGCTATAAGAAAAGATGAACAAGATTTGGTATATAAAACCAAACGTGAAAAATACAAAGCAGTTATTGATGAAATTGAACGTTTGCGCTTAGCAGGAAGGCCATCACTGGTTGGTACAACATCTGTAGAAATAAGTGAATTGTTAAGCAGGATGCTGAAACAAAAAAACATCCCGCATAATGTATTGAACGCAAAACAACATGCTAAAGAAGCACAGGTAGTTGCAGAAGCCGGGCTGGCCGGAGCGGTAACAATTGCTACCAACATGGCTGGCCGTGGTACGGATATTAAGCTTGGCCCTGGCGTTAAAGATGCAGGTGGCTTAGCAATCGTGGGTACAGAAAGGCATGAAAGCCGTCGTGTGGACAGGCAGTTAAGAGGCCGTTCTGGCCGCCAGGGAGATCCGGGCAGCACCCAATTTTTTGCTAGTTTGGAAGATGATTTAATGCGTATGTTCGGCAGCGAACGTATTGCTTCTTTAATGGATAGGATGGGTTATAAAGAAGGCGAAGTGATCCAGCATAGCATGATCTCTAAATCAATTGAAAGGGCGCAGAAAAAAGTAGAAGAAAATAACTTTGGCATACGCAAGCGCTTGCTCGAGTATGATGATGTTATGAACAAGCAACGCAACGTGGTTTACAGCAAACGTAACCATGCACTGTTTGGAGATAGGCTTGCGCTGGATTTGGATAATGCCTTTTACTCAGTTGCAGATGGCCTAATCAATTCCTTCAGGGAAAGCGGCGATTTTGATGGCTTTAAATTAGCTGCCATTGTAAACTTTGGTATCGATACTACCGTTACACAGGAAGAGCTTGAAAAAGGGAATATACAGGTAGTTGCTGAAAAATTATATGATGAAGCAAAGGCTAATTACAACCGTAAAGTAATTACCGTTGCAGAGCAAACTTTCCCCATTATTAAAAACATCCGCAAAGAACAAGGCGAACATATTGAAAATGTTGCGGTACCGTTTACAGATGGGCGCAAATCCATACAGGCTTTAGCCAATATGGATAAGACATTGGCAAGCGAGGGCGCAGAATTGCCTAATGCCCTGGAACGTAGCATCACACTGGCATTAATTGATGATGCCTGGAAAGAACATTTAAGGGCCATGGATGATTTGCGCCACAGTGTACAGACTGCAGGCTACGAACAAAAAGACCCGCTGGTTATTTATAAGATAGAAGCATTTAGTGCCTTTAAACAAATGGACGACCAGGTTAATAAAGATATCGTAAGCTTCTTGTGCCATTGCGCTATACCTACGGAAGAAAACAATAATACAGGCAAGATTCAAGAGGGCCGGGAACAAAAAACCGACATGAGCAAAATGCGCCAGCGTAAAGAAGAATTTGTAGGCGCAGCATCTGGCACTGGTGGCCCTGAATATATCTCTAACGAAAATGATTACAACGAACCATCACCCACTATCAAGCAAGAACCAATCCGTGTAGAACCAAAAATCGGAAGGAATGATGCTTGCCCTTGTGGTAGTGGCAAAAAGTTTAAAAACTGCCATGGCAAGGATGTGTAAGTAACATCTTTTATAAATTATAAAGGCTAATCTTTAAAAGATTAGCCTTTATAATTTTATACATCATTTTTTTAAACCCGTTTTATAAGGAGATTCTATCAATACCAATTACTTACCTGATACATACAATTTGCTGACGCAGATTTTATGTATTTTTTACAGCGTATCCACAGGAGGATGGTATAAAAATCTATTGTCTTACCTACATATTACCAAGTTAAAATCCCCACTTTTTCATAATGGCAAGATCGGCCTGTGCGCATTCCATTGGGGTTTTGTTTTGGTAAGATTCCTGCTCAATGATAAATTCTGTTGTGCCGCCCAATTTTCGTGCAAGGCCTACTATTTCTTTTACCGGTAAAATACCTTTACCTAAAATAGTACTTTCATAAGCATCATCCATTTCACCTTTATTAGACGATTTAATTTCATCCTTAACATGCATACTTTCAAACCTGCCAGGATATTTTTTTAAAAGATCCAAAGCCCTGCCGCCGGCACCGTACATGTTGCCGATATCCATTTGCTGTAGCACTAATTCAGGGTCTGTTTTTTGTAGGATGATATCATAAATGCTTTGGTTGTTAAGCGAATATTTAAATTCAAAATTATGGTTATGGTACCCAAATTTTAAACCCGATTTTTTACATAATTCACCACACTTATTAAACACGTCTAAAAAGCCCAAAAGGTCATCATAATTTTTACGCAGCCCTTCATCAAGCCAGGGGCTTATCACATATTTTTGACCAACGGTTGCAGCATCTTCCACCGTTTGTTTCCACGCATCTGTAAAATCATTTGCAGCCTTATCCCAATGATTGGCGTTCATTACGGTATGGCCGCTGGGCATTTTTAAACCAAGGCCGTCCAGTATCTTTTTAAATTCAACGGCACTATAGCCGTAAAATTTTCTATCTACATAATTAGCATGCTCAACATTTTTATAGCCCATTGCAGCCAACTGTTTTAGCGATGCCAGCGGATCTTTTCCCATCTCATCCCTAACTGAATATAATTGTATGCCTGATACAACCGGTGCGGCAGTTGATTGGGCAAAAATATTGTTTGAAAACAGGAATGTACCGGCAGCCGTAAGCGAACTATTAACCAGAAACTTTCTTCTTGAAACCTTCATATTTTTATGTTTTATAAAATGAGATGATATTTTTTATTTGGAAACTTTTAAAAGATTTTATTGAATATTAATACCTACAAAATAGCATAAAATATTGGGCTGGCCAATTAAGTAAGCTTCATATTTTCCGGGTCCCAGCCAATAATCTTCTTTTCAAAATAACTATCATTACAGGCAAGGCAGGGTGCTGCTGCCCTAAAGCCAAATGTGGCATTTTCTACCACCTGTTTACCAGTTCTTACGCTATCAAAAAAATTGGTGTGGTGGTCAAGGTGCTCATCATAACCTTTAGGCTGTTTAAAAACAATATCTTGTTTGTTATCGCTTTTTTGCTGCCCGGCAGTATATTTTTGATTGTATGTTTGCAACAACTCATCCTGCATTGCTTTGGGGTAACTTGATAAAGCATCCCAGCCACCAATACCCGGGGCAACTGTCATTTTACTATGATGCACTGTTAAGCCATCGCCATCAATATCAATGGTTCCTTCATCACCAATAAAACGTATTGTTTCCATACCTCCGGTGCCACTAACAAAATTTACCTGAAGCGATAATTGGAAAGCCGAGTGCTCCGGCGTATCCGGATAATTTAAAATACCAGTCATTACATCAGGTACATTCCGGCCATCTTTCCAATAACATAACTGGCCGGATGAATAAATAGAAACAGGGCCTTTCGAATCTGTAATAACGTGCGTTCCGGAAAGCAGGTGAACAAAAAGATCACCGGCTACACCCGTTCCAAATTCGCGGTAATTTCTCCACCAAAAAAACTTTTTAGCATCATAAGGCATAGTAGGCATGCCGGCTATATACCGCTCCCAGTCTACCGTTGCGGTTGATGCATCCGGTGGCATGGTATATTCCCAGGCGCCCAATGCACTTTGCCTGTGGTAGATTGCATTTACCATATTCAGCTTACCAATTTCGCCGGATTTATATAATTCATGTGCCTTGGCATATACAATACTACTTACCCGCTGGCTGCCAACCTGCATCGTTTTATTACTTGCTTTTTGGGCTGCTATAACGCCCTGCCCTTCGCTAATAAAATGAACCATCGGCTTTTCGCAATACACGTGTTTGCCTTTTTGTAATGCCTCTTTTGTAATGCGTGCATGCCATTGATCGCTGGTGGCAATTATAACCGCATCAACATCTTGCCGGGCTAAAATTTTTCGGTAATCGTTGGTGGTAAAAATAGCATCGCCGTACAATTCTTTTACACGTTGCAAGCGGCCTGTGTATAAGTCGCAGGCTGCAACCAATTGTACGCCCGGCACTTTTAAGGCAGTATTTAAATTATTGTTGCCCATTATCCCCATGCCAATCACTGCAATGTTTATCCTATCATTTACAGTAATTTTTTTTTGGTATTGAATAATGCGTTCCTCCGCTTTTTGTTGATGCGCCAGCGATGCCAGCGGCCCCAAACTTAGAGCCAGCGTGGTGCCGGTTAAATGTTTTATAAAATCCCTGCGGGATGGTGGTGGTGTTTTTTTTGACAAGCTGGCAATTTTTAATGGTAAAAGATGCAATCTGACTATACAATTAATAAATTAAATAGGGGGAAATAGCAATAATTAATCGTAGATAAATTTAAGGAAATTTATTTATGGTTAATAAAAAATGATCAAAAGATTTATTAAGCCCTATTTCCAAAAATAAAAGTATGCTATGGATAAAATATGGTTACCAGTAAATCATCCTTTTAAAAAAAACTCACTTTAACAGCGTAAAACCATCTATACTTTTTGCTTTTAATTTCAATAATTCGCCTTTTCGCAGGGCGTTTCAATGCGATTTTACTCCATATTGATACTTGTGTTTTTCAAACACTACTTTTGATAATTATAAAGATCTATCTCCTGCTTTATCTAAATGCCCTTGTAATGCTACTTGTGTTTTTATCAGGAAAATTGCCCTTCATATTTTTGCAAATGAGCAACAAAATAATTAATCAGTAATTTTGCCCCACAACCTTTAGTATGAATATCGCATCTTATATAGATCACACCGTTTTAAAACCAACTACCTTAATTGCAGATGTTGAAAAAATTTGTAGTGAGGCAATGGAATATCATTTTGCAGCAGTGTGTGTGCCGCCACTTTTTGTAAAAAAAGCAAAAGAGCTATTAAAAGATACATCTATCAAAGTGGCTACTGTTATCGGCTTTCCGTTTGGCTATGCTGCTATTGAAGCAAAGGTGGCGGAAACCATTTTAGCCGTTATCGATGGCGCAGATGAACTGGACGTTGTAATAAATATCAGTGCAATAAAAAACAACGATTGGCAATTTTTAGCCAGCGAGATAAATGCTATTTTACCAATCATCAGGAAACAAAAAAAGGTAATTAAAATAATTATTGAAAGTGGTATTTTAACTGATACCGAAATAATTAAGTGCTGCGACCTGTATGGCGCTGCCGGAGTGGATTTTATGAAAACATCCACCGGTTATGCAGAAAAAGGCGCTACGGTAGAAGCGGTACTGCTACTGCGCAGGCACCTGGCAGATAATGTACAGATCAAAGCAAGCGGTGGCATAAAAACCTATACTTTTGCCAAACAATTAATTGATGCCGGCGCTGCCAGGCTAGGTTGCAGCAGCAGCGTACAAATTGTAAACGAAGCCACCCAACAAAATTAACCGGAACAGTTTTTGACAAATATCCAATCATGAAAAAAATAGTTTTTGTTTTCTCCATAGCCTTTTTTGGCTCACAGGCATTTGCACAGGTTACTGCTGTAAACGATACTTCGACAAACGGTACTATAAATATTTACAAAGATGCCCGCATAGACATACTCGCAAAAAAAGAAGCAGCTTACAACGATGCAAATGGTTATGCATTAGGGCCTCACTCTGCCAGAGGTTACCGCCTTATGTTATTGAGCACTAGCGATAGGCCAGCAGCAATGAAGCTGCGGGCCGAGTTGCTTAAGCGTTACCCGGAACAGAAAGTTTACATGAGCTTTCAGCCACCCTACATAAAATTAAGGTTTGGCAATTTTTTAGAAAAAGTGGATGCCGATAAATACAAAAAAGAAATTGTCCGCACCAAACTGGTGACAAATAATATTTACGTGCTCCCAGAAACCATCGAGGTAAAACCTGATAAAGACAAGGATAAGGATGCTGCGGAATGATAACAGAAACGCTATCGTTCCGTGAAGAATTTGTCTAATTAGTATAAAAAAAATTATCGTGAGCGAACTTTTACAACAGCAAATAAAAAACCTTGCCAAACAATATGCGGATGAATTTATCGGCATCCGCCAATACTTGCATGCGCATCCTGAGCTAAGTTACAGAGAGTTCGAGACCTCAAAATTCATCCAGCAAAAACTTACTGATTTAAACATTCCTTTTGAAGTAAAAGCTACCACCGGCGTAATTGGTTTGTTAAAAGGAAAGAATCCTGAAAAGCGGGTAGTTGCTTTAAGGGGCGATATGGATGCGTTGCCCATTACTGAAGAAAACGATGTGCCGTATAAATCTACAAATCCAGGCATTATGCATGCTTGCGGGCACGATGTGCATACCACCTGCCTGCTTGGTGCTGCAAAAATTTTGAACACTTTAAAAGATGAATGGGAAGGTACGGTAAAACTAATTTTTCAACCGGGCGAAGAAAAAAACCCTGGTGGTGCAAGCCTGCTTATAAACGCAGGCGTGCTGCAAAACCCTGCCCCTGAAAATATTTTTGCGCTGCATGTACACCCAGGGCTTGAGGTAGGCAAACTAAGTTTTCGAGGCGGCATGGTTATGGCCAGTGCAGATGAAATTTACATCACCATCAAAGCTAAAGGCGGCCATGCGGCGGCCCCACAAAATACGGCGGATACTATTTTAATTGCGGCACATTTAATTGTGGCGCTGCAGCAAATCGTTAGCCGAAACAACGACCCTTTCAATCCTTCTGTATTATCCATTACTTCTTTCCAGGGTGGCTATACAACTAATGTTATCCCTTCGGAAGTTAAGCTGATGGGCACTTTTAGGGCAATGGACGAAACCTGGCGCTTTAAGGCACATGGGTTAATAACAAAGCTAGCTACAGAGTTAGTGCATAGTATGGGCGCAGAGATCGACCTGAAAATTGATGTAGGCTATCCCTTTGTATTGAACAACGAAAAGCTAAGTGCTGCAGCCCGCAAAACAGCAGAGGCGTATCTCGGCACAGCCAATGTAGAGGAAACAGAACTACGTATGGGCGCAGAAGATTTTGCTTATTATTCCCACCAGATACCAGGCTGTTTTTTCAGGCTTGGCGTTGGCAATAAAGCAAAAGGTATTTCTATCGGCGTACATACGCCAACCTTTAATGTAGATGAAAATTGCATTGAAATTGGCATGGGCATGATGGCTTTGTTAGGCTCTACCGGAGCAATATCCCAATCCCCTGAAGGGGAGTAATTTTACGTTCCCTTTTAAGAATACGTTTTTACAATGAACCTTAAACAGATAACTATGCCTGTAAAGGATGTTGAAAAATCCATTTCGTTTTATGAAAGCTTAGGGCTTACATTGATTGTGCGTGCATGGCCACATTATGCCAGGTTTTTATGCGCTGATGGCAATGCCACTTTTCTTTGCACAAGGTTGATAAACTACCATGGGAAATGGCGCCTGGATTTATTTTGAAGTGCAGGATTTGGATGCGCAGGTGCAGTTATTAATTGACAAAGGAATTGCTTTTGAATAACTACCAACCAATAAGGCCTGGCTATGGAGAGAAGCCCGCCTGAAAGACCCGGACTAAAACCAACTGATACTTTATTTTGCAGGCACCAACAGGATAAACCCACCATGGAAAATATATCAACCCAACGATACACTCAAATTTAAATACTAGTACTCAATACTAAGGCTTACTGCTGCCACTCAGCGTTAATCCGTCATCTAACAAATTGCCATGATGTTTACCAGATTTTGACAATCATTTCTGTACCTTACACCACTTATTTACCAAAAAATATAGCTGCCCGCAGGTTTAAAACAGGTAGTTTCTATATGGTTGAAGCGATTCCATAACCAGCTTCGATCCTAAAAAATATTTATGTCGATAGAATTAAGAAAACAAGAAGCGCTGGACTACCATAGCAAAGGCCGGCCGGGCAAAATTGAAGTTGTACCAACCAAAGAAGCCAAGACACAACGTGACTTATCGCTAGCCTACTCGCCCGGCGTGGCAGTACCTTGTTTAGAAATTGCAGCCAACCCGGAAGATGTTTATAAATATACTGCCAAAGGAAACCTTGTAGGCGTAATAAGCAATGGCAGTGCAGTGCTAGGCTTAGGCAATATTGGCCCAGAAGCCAGCAAGCCGGTAATGGAAGGCAAGGGCGTACTTTTTAAAATATTTGCAGACATAGATGTTTTCGACATAGAAATAAACGAGGCCGACCCTGAGAAGTTTGTACAGATTGTAAAAGCATTAGAACCAACTTTTGGCGGCATTAACCTGGAAGATATTAAAGCACCTGAATGTTTTTACATTGAGCAAAAGCTTAAAGAAATATTGAAGATACCGGTGATGCACGATGACCAGCATGGTACTGCCATCATATCATCTGCGGCGTTATTGAATGCGCTGGAGCTTCAAAAAAAGAGGATAGATAAAGTACGCATTGTAATAAATGGTGCCGGTGCTGCAGCTATGGCCTGTATGAAATTGTATGTGTCCCTCGGTGCCAAACATAGTAACTTTATGGTGCTGGATAAGCTCGGTATTTTATACAAAGGGCGGGCCGATATTGAAGACCTGAAAAAGGATTTTTGTGTTGATGAAAAATATAAGGACTATGATTTAACAAAGGCATTGAAAGATGCTGATGTATTTGTAGGCCTTAGCGTAGGCAATGTTGTAACTGCGGAAATGGTGAAAAGTATGGCTAAAAACCCTATCGTCTTTGCCATGGCCAACCCCGACCCGGAGATTACTTATGAGCTGGCAACTGCGGCACGAAAAGACATCATCATGGCTACAGGCCGAAGCGATTACCCTAACCAGGTAAACAACGTTTTGGGCTTTCCTTATATTTTTCGCGGGGCATTGGATGTTAGGGCAACTTCTATTAACGAAGCCATGAAATTGGCTGCAGTAAAGGCTTTGGCAGAACTAACCAGGGAACCGGTACCAGATATTGTTAACCTTGCCTACAATGAAAAAACAATTGCATTCGGCCCGGATTATATTATCCCTAAGCCATTAGACCCCCGTTTATTGTCTACCATTGCGCCAGCCGTGGCTAAAGCCGCCATGGAAAGCGGGATTGCCAAATACCCGATACAAGATTGGGAAGCTTATAAACTGGAACTAAATAAACGCTTAGGCCTTGATAACCAGTTAAGCCGTGTTATTGGCAACAAGGCCCGAAAAGACCCTAAACGTGTAATTTTTGCTGATGCTGAAAATATAAAAATATTGAAGGTAGCACAGATGACGCAGGAAGAAGGAGTGGGCTACCCGATACTGTTAGGCGATGAGGCTAAAATACGCAAGCTTGCGGCCAACAATAAAATTGATATTGATGGTATGCCAATAGTTGACCCCAAAGCAGATGAATACCATGAATTGCGCAAACAATTTGGCGATATTTTTTACACACGCCGCCAGCGCAAAGGCCTTAACAGGCACGAGGCTTATAAAATGATGCAGGAGCGTAATTATTTTGGCTGTATGATGGTAGAAACCGGTGAAGCTGATTGTATGATAAGCGGGCTAACACGAAATTACCCTAACACTATACGCCCGGCTTTGCAAACAATTGGTACGGAAGATGGAGTGAAAAAGATTGCCGGTATGTACATTATGTTCACCAAGCGTGGCCCATTATTTTTAGCAGATACCACCATTAATTTTAACCCTACGTCAGAGGAACTGGCTGAGATTACTTTGCTGGTTGCCAAAGAAGTAAAACAATTCAACATTAAGCCACGTATTGCTATGCTTAGTTATAGCAACTTTGGTAGCAGCGATTCGCCGGAGGCAAATTTGGTACGTAAAGCAAGGGAACTGGTTAAACTAAAAGACCCAACGCTTATATGCGATGGCGAAGTACAAGGCATACTGGCTTTTAATAAAGAAATTTTAAAAGATAATTATCCGTTTACAGAACTGCTGGATGGGGAGGTGAACACACTTATTTTTCCTAACCTTGCGGCGGGTAATATTGCGTATAATTTATTACAGGAAGTGGGCGGCGCAGATACCATCGGGCCTATTTTATTGGGGCTTAAAAAGCCAGTGCACGTGCTGCAACTGGGCAGTTCTATCCGCTCAATTTTTAATATGGTGTTAATTGCGGTGGTTGATGCGCAAATGAAATGCAAGACAGATACGCAGGAGGAAATTAAGAAAAGCAGGTGGTGGAATAAGTTTAAGAAAATATCGCATGACCTGTAGGGTTTTTTGGTTTATAGTTTTTTGTTTTTGGTTGGGCGGAGTAATAGTATCCTAAAGAGGATAGCTTAGCCATTGAAGTAACTTTATTTTATTTTTGAAGGGCGTATTTAAAGCATTTATTTAGTTTTTATTTTTTAGCAAGATGATTAATCCTTGCGTTAGAAGCAGGCTTTAGTAACCGGCCTGACGCCCTCGTATGACTGGTTACGGCAAATTAGGGAGCCTTTTTTAAGCCTTCGCTGAGCAAGCTTTTAAATAGCCGGATACTTTTCGGATTGAAGCGCAAGGGATAGGAGCAAGTACCCCGTAAAGCGCCGTTTACTATTACCTTGCGAAGCTGAACTATTGATACGGCGCTGCGGAGTACTGTGGATAGCCCGGCCCCAAAGGGTGCGCCCAAATAAACCTTATTAACCGTAGCCTTTACCCTGTAGAATATATGGGCAGGGTAATTGTACAGTACTATAGATATTTTCAATAAATTTGCTTTATGACTTTTTTTACCGACTTCGGCCGTTACCTTTTGATGCTTAAGGGAATGTTTTCCAGGCCAGAGAACATGAAGATGTATTGGAAAGAATTTATGCACCAGTGCAATGATATTGGCATTGGGTCATTTGGTATTGTGTCTATTATTTCTGTTTTTATTGGCGCTGTTAGTGCAGTGCAAACGGCTTATCAATTGGTTAGTCCGCTGATACCGCTGGAAACAATTGGCACTGTTGTACGTGATACGGTGATACTGGAATTTGCGCCAACCTTAATATGTATAGTACTGGCGGGCGTTGTGGGCAGTAAAATTGCCAGCGAACTTGGCAACATGCGGGTGAGCGAACAAATAGATGCGCTGGAAATTATGGGCATTAACACAAAAGCTTACCTGATACTTCCCAAAATTATTGCGGCCATGATAACTATTCCAATGCTGGTTATTATAAGTATGGTGTTGGGCATTTGGGGCGGAAGGCTTGCTGCTGTTGCATCTGGCATAGTATCTACCGATACTTTCGATAGGGGCTTGCTGCATGGTTTTATACCGTATAATGTTACTTTTGCACTTATAAAAGCCTATACGTTTGCCTTTATTATTAGTAGTATCCCTGCCTATTTTGGCTATCATGTAAAAGGTGGTGCGTTAGAAATTGGGCGTAGCAGTACCAAGAGCGTAGTGGTAAGCTGTATAGTACTTTTATTTGCGGATTACGCTTTATCACAATTATTATTGAGCCATTAAGCGCAAAAAATTAGCATGATAGAATTTAAGAATATTAAAAAAAGTTTTGGCGAAAAAGTGGTGTTGAATGATGTGAGCCACATTATGGAATCTGGCAAATGCAACCTTATTATCGGCACCAGCGGCAGTGGCAAAACGGTTTTGCAAAAATGCCTTGTTGGTTTATTTGAGCCCGATAGTGGCGAAATTATTTACGACGGGGTAAATTTTACCGACATGACGGAAGACCTTCGGAAAGGCTTGCGGCAGCAGATTGGTATGTTGTTTCAGGGATCTGCCCTGTTTGATAGTATGACGGTAGAGGAAAATGTGATGTTTCCGCTGGATATGTTTGGCAATATGAGCAGCTCCAAAAAAAGAAAACGGGTAAACGAAGTGTTGGATAGGGTGAACCTGGAAGGTGCCAATAAAAAATTTCCGGCAGAGATAAGCGGTGGCATGAAAAAAAGGGTTGGTATTGCAAGGGCAATTGTGCTGAACCCGAAATATTTATTTTGCGATGAACCAAACTCTGGCCTTGACCCTCAGACTTCTATGGTAATAGATAAGCTTATCCATGAGATTACCAAGGAGTTTAACATGACGACTGTTATAAACACCCACGATATGAACAGCGTAATGGAAATTGGCGAAAATATTTTGTACATGTTTGAAGGCCAAAAAGAATGGACGGGCAATAACGAAGAAATAATTTTTAGTAAAAACGATAAACTGAACGAATTTATTTTTGCGAGTAAGTTTTTGCAGGATGCTAAGGACATGCGTATGCTGGAGGCAAAGGGCATTATTGCCGATGACAGGGATATGGAAGAAATGTTGAAAAAAGGGGAGGAGATAAAGTAGAAACATTCCTTTTCAATAATACCCCTTCTACCCTATCTTTGCGAAAATTTTTTACAACTCATTTTAATTTTATTTGATACTATGTCAGTCCTGGTAAATAAAAACTCAAAAATAATTGTACAAGGTTTCACCGGTACAGAAGGCACTTTTCATGCCACGCAAATGATAGAATACGGCACTAATTTAGTTGGCGGAGTTACACCAGGCAAAGGTGGCAGCACGCATTTAGACAGGCCGGTTTTTAATACCGTAGCAGATGCAGTTAAAACCACCGGTGCTGATGTGAGCATTATTTTTGTACCGCCGGCTTTTGCGGCAGATGCTATTATGGAATCTTCAGATGCAGGCATTGCATTGATAGTTTGTATTACAGAAGGCATACCAGTGCAGGACATGGTGAAAGTGAAGAATTATTTACTGAGCACAAAAGCAAGGCTGATTGGCCCTAACTGCCCTGGCGTAATTACGGCAGATGAATGTAAAGTGGGTATTATGCCTGGCTTTATTTTTAAAAAAGGAAGGATTGGCATCGTGTCTAAAAGCGGAACTTTAACCTACGAAGCGGCTGACCAGGTGGCAAAAGCAGGTTTAGGTATCTCTACTGCAATTGGCATTGGCGGCGACCCTATAATTGGTACAACAACTAAAGAAGCTGTTGAGTTGTTTATGAACGACCCTGAAACGGATGCAATTGTAATGATTGGTGAAATTGGTGGCGGCATGGAAGCAGAAGCTGCGTACTATATACAATCTACTGGCAACAAAAAACCTGTGGTAGGCTTTATTGCTGGCCAAACAGCCCCTCCCGGCCGCCGTATGGGGCACGCTGGCGCAATTGTTGGTGGCGAAGATGATACCGCAGTAGCTAAAATGAAGATCATGGCGGCATGCGGAATTATTGTGGTTGATAGCCCGGCAAACATTGGCAAAACAATGGCTGATGCGTTAAAAAAATAAAATAAAGTATTGATAGATAGTAAACCCCCACCGAAAGCTGGGGGTTTGTTTTTTATGGGCATTGGCTTATTTAAATTGCCCCGGGTTTTAACCTGGAAAATTATTATGTAAATCCTGCCGTTCTTTCATCTTACCACAAATGTTATATTTCCACAACAAAATAACATCCCATTTCAACAAATTGTATCTTGTATTTAAACTCTATTGATTATGCTTTTAAAGAAATTATTCCTGCTATTTTTATCGGCAACTATATTTACGGCAACCATGGCACAAACAAAAAGCGATTACGCAACCAACTGGAAAAAAGTTGACGCGATTGAAAAAAAAGGGCTTACAAAATCTGCACTGGAGCAAGTGCTGGTAATTTATAATCTGGCTTTAAAAGACAACAATGATGCGCAGCAAATAAAGAGCGCCATCTACCAGATAAAATATCGCAATATGGTACAGCAGGATAGCCGTGAAAACAATATTTTTTTTTTAGATACGCTGATTGCAAAGGCAAAAACACCCGCCAAAAATATTTTACAAAATATGCAGGCAGAGATGTTTTGGCAATACCTTCAAAACAACCGTTATAAATTTTATGATCGTACAAAACTAACAGAAGAAAAAAGCAACGACATCAGCACCTGGAGCCTGGATAAATTACATGCAACCATCAGTTCATTATACAAGGCCTCGCTTACTAATGAAACAGCATTACAATCCACCAAATTAGATGGCTTTGAACCTATCATTCTAAAAGGAGAAAATACCCGGCAGCTAAGGCCAACCTTATACGATTTTTTAGCTTTTAGGGCGTTACGTTATTTTATGGATGATGAGCAGGAACTTACCAAACCAGCATATAAATTCATCATTGATAACCCTAAAGCATTTGCCCCTGCGGCGGAGTTTGCAACTGCTTCGTTTGCTACAAAAGATACGGCATCTTTACAGCAGAAAGCCATCTTATTACTGCATGATATTTTAAAATTTCATTTAAAAGATAATAACGCGGATGCCTTGCTGGATGCGGATTTGATACGTTTAAACTTTGTGAACGGACATGCCGTAAACGAAGACAAAAGCAAATTATACGAAGCTGCCTTAAAAAATATAGAAGATAAATATAGCACGAACCCTGCTGCAGCACAAGCCATGTATTTAAGGGCACAAATTTATAATGAGCGTGGGCAGCAATTTGAGCCATTGACTAAAACCGCTGATCAATATGAAATTAAAAGAGCCAGAGAATTATGTGAAGCAGCTTATCAAAAATTTCCAAAAAGCGAAGGTGGTATTAATGCTCAAAATTTATTGAAAGAAATTTTACAGCCATCCTTAAAGTTAGAGACAGAAAAAGTAAATGTACCAGGGCTGCCGTTCCGTACATTGATCAGTTATAAAAATACAAAGGCTGTTTATTTCCGCCTCATCAAAACATCTAAGGAAGAAATTAAAAAAACAAACGGCCGGGATTATGATAAAACATGGAAAGATATTGTTGCCCTAAAACCTATTAAAATATGGAGCGTTGCTTTGCCTGACTTACAGGATTATCAACGCCATTCGGCTGAAATTAAAATAGATGGATTGCCGGCTGGCATGTACTACATCCTATCAAGCCTCGATGAAAGTTTTTCTGTGCAAAAAAACATAATTGCTAAACAACTAACCTACATCACCAATATCAGCCTCTTACACAATAACGATAACGATTATTATGTATTGAACAGGGATAACGGCCAGCCTTTAAACAATGCGCAGGTGCAGGTTTGGTTGAGCAAATACAATTATACTACCAGCCAAAATGAAGATATCAAAGCAGAGAATTATACCACAGATAAAAATGGGTTATTCAAATTAAAAAAAACAAAAGATTACAGGAATATAAATTTTCAAATAAAGTATGCTGGTGAAGAACTTTTTTTAGATGACAATAATTACAACAATTACTACAACAGTTTTGAGCAGCCAGACAAGGTCGAACCGGTTACTTTTTTGTTTACCGACCGTTCTATTTATCGCCCCGGACAAACAATTTTTTTTAAAGGCATTGTGTTAAAAAAAGGCAGTAAAGCCAATGAGACAGCTATCCTTCCATCATTCAACACAACTATACAATTAAAAGATGCTAATGGCCAAAAAGTAAGTGAAGTGCAATTGGTAACCAATGAATTTGGTTCGTACAATGGTTCCTTTAAACTACTGGAAGGTACGCTGAACGGGCAGTTTAGCTTATACGATACTACCAGCGAAACTTCCCAATATTTTAATGTAGAAGAATATAAGCGCCCTAAATTTTTTGTAGATGTGCAAAAGCCAAAGGGTACGTACCGCTTATTGGATAGCATTAAAATTACGGGCACGGCAAAAGCTTATGCAGGCAATAATATCGATGGCGCAAAGGTTAGTTACAGCGTGATGCGCAAAGTACGTTACCCCATTTGGTGGGATGGGGATTATCCTTTATTTGGAAGAAAGTTTTCGCCTCCCGGCAGGCAGGGCGGCCAAATGGAAATTACCAATGGCGAAGCAGTAACTGATGCTAAAGGCGAATTCCATATCACCTTTAAAGCCTTGCCGGATGAAAGCATTGATAAAAAAAGCCAGCCTACTTTTTACTACGAAGTAAATGCTGACATTACAGATATTAACGGCGAAACAAGGAGCGGCAATGCTTTTGTTGCCGTAGCGTACCAAATGCTGCAGCTTGAAATTAATGTACCAGAAAAATTATCCATCGATAGCCTAAAAACCATCACCATTAAAAGTACCAACCTTAATGGCATTGAAGAAAAAACAACCGCAACTGTAACCATCCAGCAATTAAAAACACCTTCTAAAGTTTTTAGGGAACGGTATTGGCAGCAGCCTGACCAGTTTGTGATGAGCAAAGATGAATACTATGGCTACTTTCCGTATGATGTTTATAGGGATGAGGATAAAGTAAAAAACTATGAAGTGGCTGGTAAAGTGTATGAAAAACTTAACAGTACTAACACAGCTGTAGCAATAAAAGGGGCTGATTTAAAATCAGGCTGGTACAAGATTGTAGCCACCACAAAAGATAAATATGGTGAAGAGGTAAAAGCAGAAAAATATGTGCAGTTATACAACAACACAAAAGCGGAACCATCTTTTGAACCAATAGAAGTTAGGGTTGAAAAAGACAATGCCGAACCGGGCGAAAAGATAGTGTACAATATCGCTACGGGTTTTAGTAACATTTGGCTGATCCATTCGCTAACTAAAATTGATAATATCAACAATACAACGTACCAGCCTATCACAACAAATAAGCCTTACCAAAAAGAAATTTCAATTAATGAAACTGACCGTGGAGGCATGGCTGTTAGTTACGCATTTGTGCAGCACAACAGGGTGTATAAAGGCAAAGAAAGTTTTGATATTCCGTGGAGCAACAAAGAATTAAAAATTGACTATTCAACTTTCCGTGATAAATTATTGCCCGGCAGCGAAGAAAAATGGACAGTAAAAATAAGCGGCAGCAAAGGCGAAAAAGTAGCAGCAGAAATATTGGCAAGTATGTACGATGCAAGCCTGGACCAGTTTAAGCCGCATAGTTGGAGTGCATTAAATATTTGGCCTTCAATAAGTAGTAGTGTTAGTTGGGATGGCAATGGATTTCAAGGAGTGAATTCTGAAGATTATTACCGGAGAGAAAATGAATATGTTGGGGTACCTGCAAAAACTTATGATGAGCTATTTCCTCTAAATATGGGATTAGATGAAATTATTGTAAGAGGTTATGGAATTGTAAAAAGAAAGGATGTTGTTCTTAATAACGCATTGCAAGGCAGAGTAGCGGGTGTCGTTGCATCTCCTGCGGAAATTAACCAAATAAAATTTACTCCTCCAAAAATTGTAAAAGATGGACAAGTTGTAGCGGATGAAAAAATAGAAGAAATTAAAGGCGACAATACTGTAGAAGCAGATTCGACATCCGTAACAAAAAACAATAAACCACAAATCCAAAACCCATCTATCCAAATCCGCAAAAACTTCAACGAAACTGCCTTCTTCTTCCCTGATTTGAAAACAGATGCAGCCGGCAATGTTTCTTTCTCCTTCACCATACCAGAAGCATTAACGCAATGGAAACTGATGACTTTTGCGCATACCAAAAATTTAGCAAGCGGTTATCTTGAAAAAACAACCGTAACACAAAAGCCATTGATGGTGCAACCCAATGCACCACGCTTTTTAAGGGAAGGCGATGGCATAGAATTTAGTGCTAAAATAGTGAACCTGAGCGATAAAGAAGTAACAGGCACAACACAATTAGAATTGCTGGATGCAGCCACCAATAAACCAATAGATGGATGGTTTAAAAATGTTTTTCCAACACAATATTTCACGGTAGCAGCCGGGCAAAGCGCAGCAGTAAAATTCCCCATAGAAATACCGTTCAACTTTAACTCCGCCATGACCTATCGAATAACAGCGAAGTCGTCAAATAACACCCCTTCAGGCGACGGGGGTATTTTCTCCGATGGGGAAGAAATGGCCATACCAATTTTAACCAACCGCATGCTGGTTACAGAATCAATGCCCATCAACCTTCGCAACGAAACATCCCGGGCCTTTACTTTTGATAAATTGTTGAACAGCGGCAGTAGCCAAACCATTACCAACCGGTCGCTAACGGTTGAGTACACCTCCAACCCCACCTGGTATGCAGTACAAGCATTGCCTTATTTAATGGAGTATCCGTACGAGTGCGCAGAGCAAACTTTTAATAAATATTACGCCAATACGCTTGCAACTTATGTAAGCAACAGCATGCCAAAAATTAAAGCCGTTTTCGATCAATGGATTTCACCCATTGCGGGGAAAGGGGGCGATACCGCAGCCTTATTAAGTAACCTGCAAAAAAATGAAGAGCTAAAAGCAGCCTTGTTACAAGAAACTCCCTGGGTATTGGCAGCACAAAATGAAAGCCAGCAAAAGAAAAATATAGCCTTGTTATTCGACATGGTAAAGATGGGTAGCGAAACCGATAAAGCCATCGCCAAGCTAAAAGATATGCAAAGCAGCAATGGCGGTTTTGTATGGTTTAAAGGCGGCGCGGATGACAGGTTTATTACCCAATACATTATCACCGGTATCGGCCATCTAAAAAAACTAAATGCCTTGCATGGCAATAACGAAAACCAGTTAAAAGATATCATGGGCATCTCCAATAAAGCAATGCCTTATCTTGATAAAAAAATAAAAGAAGAGTACGATAACCTTACAAAGTACAAAGCAAAACTTGCTAACAATAACCTTAGCAATACAGCTATCCAGTATTTGTATATGAGAAGCTTTTTCACCGAAACGCCTATTGCAACAGTAGCTCAAACTGCGTATACCTATTACCGCGAGCAAGCAAAAAAATACTGGTTAAGCAATAGTAAATACCTGCAGGCAATGATTGCATTGGCGTTAAACCGCACTAAAGATGAGGCAACGCCAAAAGCCATCATTAAATCATTAAAAGAAAATAGCATCAGCAATAATGAGCTGGGCATGTACTGGAAAGAATGGGCCAACGGCGGCTATTACTGGTACCAGGCGCCAATTGAAAGCCAGGCGTTAATGATAGAAGCCTTTACTGACATCGATAAAAATACCAATACTATAAACGACTTAAAGACATGGCTGCTAAAACAAAAGCAAACCCAAAATTGGCGCACCACCAAAGCCACTGCAGAGGCTTGCTACGCATTACTACTAAGTGGCACCAATAATTTGGCAGCAGAAAAAGAAGTAACCATTAATGTGGGCAGCACAGCCATCAAAAGCACCGATGATAAAACCGAAGCAGGCACCGGCTATTTCAAAAAAATAATTGAAGGAGAAAAGGTAACGCCGCAAATGGGCAATATTGCTGTAACCGTTAAACCAATAGCCACCACCAACCCTGTTTCAGCGAACAATGGCGCTTCATGGGGCAGTGTTTACTGGCAATATTTTGAAGGCCTTGATAAAATAACTTTTGCAAGCACTCCGCTGCAAGTCATTAAAAAATTGTTCATCGAAAAAAATACAGACAAAGGCCCTGTTTTACAACCCATTACCAATGGCGCAGAACTAAAAATAGGCGACAAAGTAAAAGTGCGCATCGAATTAAAAGTAGACAGGGATATGGAATACGTGCACATGAAAGACATGCGTGCTGCCTGCATGGAGCCAACCAACGTCATCAGCCAATATAAATGGCAGGGCGGGCTTGGCTATTACGAAACCACCAAAGATGCCAGCACTAACTTTTTCTTTGGGCAGTTGCCCCGCGGCAGCTACGTGTTCGAGTACACTATGTTTGTTACCCACGCCGGCAATTTCAGCAACGGAATCACCAGCATACAATGCATGTACGCGCCGGAGTTTACCAGCAACAGCGATGGCATACGAGTGTCGGTTGAAGCGCCTTAAAATGTAACTATTCAAATAATACGGCCGTTAGTTTTTAAACAATGGCCGTATTTATAAATTGTATTTTTTAATACGTTTTTTGTCCAGGCCAATACATAGCTATGTGGGCCTTCATAGGCGTCGCACTTTTCTACATCAGTTTTTCAGGAATCTTTTTCTACTATGCATGGGGCTTTTGCAGGATAGCTATTTCTCGTAAAAGCATCCAGGTATTCCGTAGGATTAGGCCGTGGCCTGTTAAGCAGATTCCACGCAAACACAAATAATACACAAAATAATTATTCCCCACAGACCATGCCGCGGCCCTGTTCCTACAAAAAACCTACAGAATGGAATATTTACCCCTTTGATATAATCAAATAAGAAAAATACCCGACAATACAAAAATTATCCATTATCAATTAACAAATTATCCATTAAACCCTTACCTTTGCAGCCCCGTAGGCAAATTGTGTGCGGGATTAACCAATTTTTTAATTAATAAACAAGGGAAAATGAACAACTACGAATTGATGGTGATTTTTACCCCGGTGTTATCTGAAGAGGAATACAAAGCCGCTCAGAAAAAATTTGCAGCAATTATTACAGATAATGGCGGCGAAGTTTTATACACCAACCCCTGGGGACTAAAATCACTGGCCTATCCTATTGCCAAAAAGACCACTGGCCTTTATTGGGTAATAGAGTATAAAGCGCCAACCATCTTCAATGAAAAGTTGAAAACTCAACTTTTACGTGATGAATCAGTGATGCGTCACATGTATACTGTACTCGATAAATACGCCGTCGATTACAACACCAAAAAGAGAAGCGGCGGTAAATATTCACCAACCGAAAAAGTGGAAGCATAATCATGGCAAAACCTAACGAGATTAAATACCTCACAGCTATCAAAGCTGAAAAGCGTCCAAAGAAATATTGCCGCTTTAAGAAAATGGGCATTCATTATATTGATTATAAAGATGCAGAATTCTTAAAAAAATTCCTTAACGAACAAGGAAGGTTATTGCCACGCCGCTTAACTGGAAACTCTCTAAAGTTTCAGCGCAAGGTGAGCGATGCAGTAAAAAAAGCCCGTCAAATGGCCATCTTACCGTACGTTACAGATTTATTGAAATAAAATTTTAAACCACCCTAATCCCTCACGGGCTGAAAGTGGCGCCAAAAAGCGTTATTGGGTAAAAATGCAAACAACATGCAGGTAATATTAATACAGGATGTAAACAACCTCGGCGGTACCAACGAACTGGTAACAGTAAAAAATGGTTACGGCCGTAACTTTTTGATCCCTTCTAAATTAGCTATTGAAGCTAGCCCTAGCAACCTTAAGCAAAGGGAAGAAAAGGTAAAGCAAATGGCTAAAAAAGAAGCCAAATTATTAGCAGAAATAAACAGTGTAATTGCAACCTTAACAAATGGCCCATTAAAAATTGGCGCCAAAACGGGTACTACAGGCAAAATATTTGGTAGCGTAACTTCTGTACAAATTGCACGGGCAATTAAAGAACAAAAGGGCTACGAAATTGACCGTCGCAGGATCACTATTATTGATGATGTAAAAGAATTAGGTACATTTAAAGCGAAGATTGATTTTGGTAACGGCAACGAAACTGAAGTTGAATTTGAAGTAGTAGCTGAATAATTATACCGATAAATATTTTAAGGTCCGTCCCGCTCTTGCAGGACGGATTTTTTTTTGCTGTAGTTTATACCTATTTCAAGGTGAGTCATCTTTTGTGGGTGGCTCACCTTGAAATAAAAGCATTTACCCGGTGAACCACCCACAAAAGATGGCTCACCGGGTAAGAGCTTTTCCGTTAAAGTTTATACCTTTTAGAAAGATGTAAACTTTATTGGAATACTATCTGCATAACCCATCTAACTTGTAAAAAACACTGTTAAAAATCAAATTTAAAGAATATAGCCTCCTTGTGCTCCCAAGTACATATGGTTTAGGATCGAGCTATAAAACAAGCTTACTCTAAGAACCTTCCTTTTAAGGGCAGGGAGGCTGTACCTAGGTTTTAGCCGGAAAATAAATGTATTTAAGCAAGCCCTATCTTTATTGAAATTTTATAACATAGGCTATTGTTTGTATGCCGCATCCATTTAATTTACACTCCTATCAAAATATTAATTATGCCTAACAATAATTTTACGCTTATCACAATAGTCTTTTTATTTACAGGCATTGCTTTTGCCAATTGCAAAAGCCAGGTAAAAACTGTTATAGCAACTAACGATTCTATACCAAAAGCTACAGCCAAAGAAATGGGCATACCCGGCAGCTTTAGTGCACAGACAAAAATCAAATTCGATAGCGCTATAATAAAATCTTTCCTGGATAGTTTCCCAAAATTCAAGGCATTTCAAAAAGATATTGTTGGTTTTTATAAAGGCAGAAATTACGCATATGCATGGTACGACGATAAAGGGATGATTGAGCCAGCCAATAACTTATACAACCGTATTTTAAATATTAGCGATGAAGGCATACCTGATTCAGTGCCGTACAAAACAGCTTTTAGTGCTTTGATGGAAACTGAAGAAGGAAGTGATAAAATAGCGCCAACAGTAGAACTGATGCTGACTTCGCAATATTTAGCCTATGCAAAAAATGTATGGGTAGGCTTAAGCGAAAAACAATCGCTGGCAACGGAATGGCTGCTGCCACGCAAAAAAATAAGTAGCCAGCAGTTGCTTGACTCATTAGGAAGCGGCAAAAACTTTTTAGATAATTCGCCAACATACAGGCAATACGCTTTATTGAAAGAGTACTTAAAAAAGTACAACAACTTAAAAGTACAAGGCAAGCTTGAACCTATTAAGGCAGATAAAAAATTGTATAAGCTGGCAGACTCTTCGGCTACAGTATTGGCTATACGGGAACGGTTGTTCCAGCTAGGAGACTTAACAAAAAATAGCGGATCTACTATTTTTGATGATATCTTAACAAGCGCCGTTAAAAGTTTTGAGCAAAGGCTGGGTTTCAAAGAAGATGGTATTGTAAACGCTGCGCTGATAAATGAAATGAATTATCCGGTAGAAAAAAGGATTGAACAAATAATGGTAAATATGGAACGCAGCAGGTGGCTGCCTATTGAACCAAGCGGCGATTATTTAGCGGTGAATATACCAGAGTACAAATTGCACGTATACGAGAACGGTAGTTTAGCTTTTGACATAAATGTTGTAGTAGGCAAAGACCAGCATAAAACTGTAATTTTTAATGGCGACATGAAGTATATTGTTTTTAGCCCTTACTGGAATATACCTGCTAGTATTTTAAAAAATGAAACTTTGCCAGCTATAAAAAAAAATGGCAATTATTTAGAGCAGCATAATATGGAATGGAATAATGGCAACGTGCGGCAAAAACCAGGGCCAAATAATTCGTTGGGGCTGGTAAAATTTTTGTTTCCAAATTCGCATAGTATTTACCTGCACGACACGCCGGCAAAATCATTGTTTAAAGAAAACAACAGGGCATTTAGCCATGGCTGCATCCGGTTGGCAGAACCTAAACGATTGGCGCAGTATCTTTTAAGGAATGACAAAAATTGGGACGATGCCAAAATAAACGCCGCCATGAAAAAAGGCACTGAACAATACGTAACGCTAAAAACCACGATACCAGTGTTTATTGCCTATTTTACCGCATGGGTAGACAGGCAGGGAAAGCTTAATTTTAGAAAAGATGTTTACCAAAGAGACAGCCGTTTGGCACAGATGATACTAGAAAAATCTGGTATATGAATATTTGTTGAAAATAGTTTTTTTTTTAAATAAATAGCTACATTTGTATTGCTATAATGGTTTTGTATTTCGTCGCTAGCTGATAAATGCCTTTTTTCAAGTCTGTATTCAGTTCATTGTACTAACTAAATCATTAGAGTTTTTATTTAATATTTAAAAGTTTTTACAATGAACATTTACGTAGGAAACCTTAGTTGGACAATGACCGACGAAGACTTAAGTAGTCTCTTTACACAATTTGGTACCGTTACGAGTGCTAAAATTCTGAAAGACAAAATGAATGGCCGTAGCAAAGGTTTCGGTTTTGTTGAAATGGATGACGCAGAAGCAGCAAAGACTGCCATTGCGAACCTGAACGAAAACGAAATACAAGGCCGTAAATTAATCGTTAACGAATCTCAACCACGTACAGAAGGCGAAGGCGGTGCAGGCGGATTTAAAAAACGTAGCTTTGGCGGTGGCGGTGGCTACAAGAAAAGTGGCGGTGGCGGCTACGGTGGTGGAAGCGGCGGTAGTGGTGGTTACGGCGGAAGCGGTGGCGGTGGAAGAAGTGGCGGTAGTGGTGGTGGTTACGGCGGAAGCGGTGGCGGTGGAAACCGTGGCGGCGGAAGTGGCGGTGGTTACAACAAAGATTATTAATACTTGGGTTAGTATACATAAAAAATTAAGTCCTTCACTTTATGTGAGGGACTTTTTTAGTTTGCGCCACTTCAAATAATAGTTAATAAAAAACAGGTGAAAACGACAGAAGAAATTATAGGCCAGACAAAAAGGTGGGTAGCAAATGTTGTTGCAGGCTGCAATTTTTGCCCATTTGTTGCTAAAGAAATTAAACAAGGCACTATTAGTTACCAGGTAATAAATAACACTGTTAAAGAAGCATGCCTACAAGCTTTTTTGCAGGAATGTTTAATCCTGGATGAAGATAATTCAATAGTAACAACGCTGCTAATTTACCCAAACGCATTTGAGCAGTTTGATGATTACCTTGATTTAGTAGCCGCTGCCGAAGCGTTGCTGGAAGAAAATGATTATGATGGCATTTATCAGGTAGCTAGCTTTCACCCGCAATATGTTTTTGGCGGCGCACCCGTAAATGATGCGGCTAATTATACCAACAGGTCTATTTACCCCATGCTGCATATATTAAGAGAAGCGCAAATTGATGCAGCACTTGAACGATACCCCGACCCTGAAAGTATACCAGGCAATAACATAAATTTTGCCCGAGAAAAAGGCGTGCAATACATGAAAATGCTTAGGGATACTTGCTTATAAATAATTATCCAATTTATTTGGAAGATTTTTTTGGAAAAATTATACTTGCTTTAGCCAGCCTGTAATGCTCATGCGTGGGCGGTGTGCAAGCAATACTTCGTGCTCCATTTCATTGCTTTTAAAAAACACCGCTTTTTGCGCATTTGGCTCAATGCTTTGCGCAGCCTCGTTTTGATAAATTAATAATTGACCTCCATCAGTTGCCAGCCAATCATCGTTCAAGTAACAGATTAGGGAATATTTGCGGTTATTATCTGTTTTAAACTGGTCTTTATGTTTTTTATATGCCGTGCCTGGTTCGTACACCGCGTAATGAAATTCGTAATCGTTGATGCCGGTGTAACACGTTTCGTTCAGGTGACTTATAAAGCTTTCAACCCTATCTAGAAACTCCAGTTCGGTACTATTATTATTCTTTTTATCGAGCCAGTATATTTTATCGCCGCGCATTTGCTGGGTGGCTGCGGCAACTTTATCATTGCCAATGCCTGCATACTGCATACTTCCCGCCTGTTGCAAATCGTGGATATTTTGCTGCAGCCTGGCAGATAGATTTTCAGATAAAAAATGGTCAGCTATACCTACGTTATTATCTATAAAGCTATTAATGAGTACGTCGAATTCTTGTATCATGAGATGTGGTTGATGAACTTTGCCAAGGTAACCTTTCCTCGATTGGCACGCTGCTTTATTTGCAAAGGATAACGTAGCTGCAACAAAAAACCCTTCCGAAGAAGGGCTTTTGAAAATATATCGAGCTCATTTATTTTGCTACTTCAGTAATTACTTTACCAACACAGCCACTAGGCATTTGTATTTGCAGCATGGCTGCTAAAGTTGATGAAATATCAGTCATGTATGTTTCCCGGTTTGTTTTGCCGTGGGCAATGTTCCATCCAAAAAATAGCAACGGTATATGTGCATCGTATGGGTTCCATAAACCGTGTGTTGTACCTTTTGCGCCGCCATCAAAATAACCGGGCTTAAAGGTAAACTGTATATCGCCACTACGTTTGGGGTTATAGCCATTAATCATCATTGTTTTTTGAGGCTCAACAATGGTGGCCTGCATTATTTTATCAGTTTCAAAAACGTTTATTATGTAAGGCTTTTGTTTTAATAAATTAATCACATCTTTTACAATGGCGTCTTTATCTTTTCCTTGCTTTTCCATCTCAGCATAATTTAAATATACCTGGTAATTCTGCACCGATAAAACGCCTTTCTTCATACCAAACTTGGTATCTATTTCCTGGTTTATTTCTTTAGCAAATTCTTCGTCGCTAAAAGTGCCGGCGGGTATTTTATGCTCAGCTAAAAATGCTGGCACATGTGCCACGCCATGATCGGCGCTTAAAAAAACAAGGTAATTGCCTTTGCCTTCTTTTTCATCCAGGTATTGCAAAAAATCAGCGATGTCTTTATCAAGCCTTAAATAAGTATCTTCTATTTCTATTGAATTAGGCCCAAATGTATGCCCGATATAATCTGTTGATGAAACGCTGACCGTTAAAAAATCCGGCACTGTGCTACTGCCTAATTTTTCGCTTTCAATAGCTTTTTTTGCAAAATCAAAAGTGTAGGTATTGGCAAATGGCGTGTACCGGAAAGCGTAATATTTGTTGCCCGTCACAGTAGGTAATTTATGCGGGAAAGTATTGGTAAGTTCGCCTGGTATCGTTCCTTCGTAAGGCTTGTCATCAGCTGTGCTTAGTCCGTATTTATCAGATGGCAACAGCGTGGCCCATTCTTTGCCCATAAAATTGCCAGGCTCATCTTTTGCATTAAAATCTTTTACCCATGTTGGCAAATCCTGCATATAATACGTGCTGCTTATCCATTTGCCGCCCTTATCATCGTACCAGTAAGCTGCGTCGGCACTATGCCCTGCAGGCAATATCGCTCCCCTATCTTTTAAAGAAATACCAATTACTTTGCTCTTGAAATTATTGCTTAGCTTAAGCTCATCAGTAATGCTGGTTACCCACATATTTTGCGGGCTCATCTTGCCTGCCTTGCTATCGGTGCCAACAGTATTTACGGTGCTGTCGTCGGTACAATACACATTCGCATTTAAAGTTTTATCCCACCAATTGTTGCCTACCATGCCATTAATTGCTGGCACGCTGCCTGTATAGATACAAGTATGCCCAACAGCCGTGTAGGTAGGCGTGTAAGGAATTAAAGTATTCTCGCAACTAAAACCTTCGCCCAATAAGCGTTTAAAGCCGTTGCTGGCATATAGTTGGTTATAGCGGTATAAATAATCCCAACGCATCTGGTCTATTACAATGCCTATTATTAGCTTTGGTTTTGCTGGTGAAGGCGAGGCGATTTTTTTTGCCTGCGCTACCGCTGAAGTACTTAAACCTGTTAATAAAAAACAAAGGGCCACTAGTTTTCTGCTCATAAAAAAATTTTGGTAAAGATAGCTTTTTAACCGATGTACAATGGGTGGTTACCGATGTTAAGCCTGTGTTATATGTTTTTGCCAGCAATGCCTTAAATTTGCCCACCGCAGCCATTTATAAGTTGCGGGTTAGTAATGATGTTGCGAACAGAAAGCCAAAGTTCCTAATTGGTATTAGTACAAGAGTGCGACGCCAATGAAGCCCATGGTAGTTTCTTAGCCCGGACAAAAACCCTTTATACAATAGCTTTATTATGGCAGATGTTTTTGAAAAATTAGTGAAAGATGGCGGCCCGATTGGCCAGCACATGGATAGGGCGCATGGTTATTTTGCCTTTCCGAAGTTAGAAGGCGAACTAGGGCCACGCATGAAATTTCGCGGCAAAGAAATGATTGTGTGGAGCCTTAATAATTACCTCGGCTTAGTAAACGACCCTGAAGTTAGAAAAGCAGATGCGGACGCTGCGGCAAAATATGGCATGGGCAACCCTATGGGCGCTAGGATGATGAGTGGCAACACGGATATGCACGAAGCACTTGAAAAAGTGATCAGCAAATTTGTTAGCAGGGAAGATACGATGCTGTTAAACTTCGGCTACCAGGGCATTATGAGCTGTATAGATGCATTGGTAAACCGCCGTGATGTAATTGTGTACGATGCTGAAGCACACGCCTGTATTGTTGATGGCGTGCGCCTGCACATGGGGCACCGCTATATATTTAAGCACAACGATATTGAAGACTGCGAAAAGCAACTGCAGCGTGCCACCGAACTGGCAGCCAAACAAGGCGGCGGTATTTTGGTAATTACCGAAGGCGTGTTTGGCATGGATGGCGAGCAAGGCATTTTAAAAGAAATTGTGGCATTAAAAAGAAAATTTGATTTCCGTATTTTAATAGATGATGCACATGGCTTTGGTTACATGGGCCCAACAGGCGCTGGTGCAGATGAACAACAAGGCTGCCAGCAAGGGATTGATTTATACTTTAGCACTTTTGTAAAAAGCATGGGCAGCATCGGTGCATTCATCAGCGGCCCAAAGGCAGTGCTGAAATATTTAAGGTATAATACCCGCTCGCAAATTTTTGCAAAAAGCTTGCCGTTAATGATTGTAGAAGGCATGCTGAAGCGCATGGAAATGGTACAGGCTAAGCCAGAGCTACGGACGAAGCTTTGGTATAATGTAGAAAAATTACAAAGTGGCTTAAGAGAAAGAGGCTTTGACATTGGCCATACCAACTCACCGGTAACGCCTATTTTTATGAAAGGCGATGTGCCGGAAGCCACCCAGATGGTGATGGACCTGCGGGAAAATTATCATATTTTTTGTTCCATTGTGGTGTATCCGGTAATACCAAAAGGTGATATTATTTACCGCCTGATACCAACCACCGCACACAGCGATGAAGATATTGAACAGACACTAAATGCCTTTAAAATAACCAAGAAAAAATTAGATGCGGGAGAGTACAAAGCAGCAGATATACCTAACATGGCGGAGAAAGCATAACAGCCGTTTTTTGTTTATAGTTTTTTGTTTTTGATTTGCTCAACTTAAAGAGCCATCGCTTTTCTATTGCTGACAAGAAGTGAGAGAATTTTTAATTCTTAATTTTTAATTCTTAATTATCCTTTTGACTTAATTTTGTATAAATATTATAACTCCTTTAAATAAAAATAAT
>JANXVN010000141.1 GCA_025351645.1 Ferruginibacter sp. | reverse complement strand
CTTAACTTTATTAAAACCATATTTTATGTAAGTAGCTGAATTAAACAAAGATTGATAGAAAAATTAGTAAGGACGATGATGAGCCTTTATTGGAAGATATTTACAGCTTAATAGAAGTTGATGAACAAGTAGGTACGTTTTATCATTTATCCGATAGCCAATTAGTAAAAATAGAAAATGCTCAACAAGAGATAAAAGAAGGCAACTTTTTTACCAACGAAGAAGTAGATAAAGAAATAGACGAATGGTTAAGAAGGTAATTTGGGCCGCCTTAGCAAAATCTGAAAAGATTGAAATCCTAAAATATTGGATAGTTAATAATTAATCTGATAAATACAGTAAAAATCTTAATGTTTTATTTAAGAAACAAGTTAAGCTAATATTAAAGAATGCGACTATTGGGCATTTGACAAAACAAGAAAATATAAGGGTTAAAATAAGTAAGAATTACCTTATTATTTATGAACTAACTATTAATGCTATCCACATTCTTTCCATAATTGATGGCAGAAAAAACCCTGAAGAAATAACAAAAAGATTTTAACACAAAACAATATAATGATTCAAAAAGCAAGCACTTTAGGCGAACTAAAAAAACAAGGCTACACATCCAAATCCATCAAAGACGAAATCCGTGAAAACCTTATCGTAAAAATTAAAGCAAAAGAAAATGCCTTCCCGGGCATTTTGGGCTACGAAGATTCGGTAATTCCTGATACGGAAAGAGCCCTTTTATCCCGCCATAATATTTTATTTTTGGGTTTACGCGGACAAGCAAAAACCCGTATGGCCAGGCAAATGACAGAGCTGTTGGACGAGTATATCCCAATTATAGCGGGCAGCGAAATTAACGATGACCCGTTAAGCCCCATAAGCCGTTATGCCATTGACCTTATTGAAGAGCACGGTGATAATACGCCCATAGCCTGGCTCCACCGCAGCCAGCGTTATGGTGAAAAATTGGCTACTCCAGATGTAAGCGTGGCAG
Source organism: Ferruginibacter sp. (assembly GCA_025351645.1). Classification (GTDB taxonomy): domain Bacteria; phylum Bacteroidota; class Bacteroidia; order Chitinophagales; family Chitinophagaceae; genus Ferruginibacter. The sequence goes on along the minus strand of JANXVN010000141.1, from coordinate 46,298 downwards.
ATTTAATTGGTGATATCGACCCGATTAAAGCAGCTAATCTAAAGTTGAGCTTCGCAGATGAAAGAGTGCTGCATTATGGTATCATCCCAAGGAGCAATCGTAGTATTTTTGTTATTAATGAATTGCCCGATCTGCAGGCAAGGATACAAGTTTCTTTATTTAATATTTTAGAAGAAGGCGACCTGCAGATACGTGGCTTTAAGCTGCGCCTGCCGTTAGATGTTATGTTTGTATTTACCGCCAACCCAGAAGATTATACCAACAGGGGAAGTATTGTTACGCCATTAAAAGATAGGATTGAAAGCCAGATACTGACACATTATCCAAAGACGATTGAAACATCATTGGCCATCACCGAACAAGAAGCAAATATTTACGAAGAGCAAGCCGACCGTGTAAAAATAAGCGACCTTGTAAAACGATTAATTGAGCAGGTAGCCTTTGAAGCAAGGAGCAGCGAGTTTGTAGATAAAAAAAGTGGCGTGAGTGCCAGGCTTACTATAGCTGCTTATGAAAATGCAGTTAGTTCCGCAGAGCGCAGAGCCATCATCAACAACGAAAAAGAAACGCAGGTTTGGATAAGCGACCTTGTAGGAATTATACCATCCATTACCGGAAAAATAGAACTGGTGTATGAAGGCGAACAAGAAGGGCCTTACCAGGTAGCTTTTAATTTATTGGAAAAAGCTATCCGTACACAATTTGCCACCTACTTCCCTAACCCCGATGGATTAAAGAAAAAGAGAGGTAAAGAAGCAGAAGAAAATCCATACAGACCCATTACCCGCTGGTTTGATAGTGGCAACCATTTAGATACATTTTTTGAAACAAAAGACGCAGATAAAATACAGCTGCTGTACAAAGTTGATGGCTTGCATGCGCTGGTAAAAAAACACCATAAAGGAGCCAATGAAAAAGAAACTGCCTTACTTATGGAATTTGTTTTGCATGGCCTGGCAGCTTATTCGTTAATTAGCAAAAGAGTGGTGGAAGGAAAGATTGAATTCAAGGATTTAATGGGCAGCATGCTTAATATGGGTACGAATGCTGCAGATGATGATGATACGGATTTTAATTAAACACATTTTTTTATATTGATAAAAGAGCCGCTGCATTATTTGGAAGTGGCTCTTTTATTTATTTAATTTATAGCACTTCTGTAAAAGATTCTATACTGGATGCTTGTTAAATAATATTTACTTCTCTTTCTAACTCAACACCAAACGTACTTTTAACACTCTCAATAATTTCACTGCTCAAGCTTAATATTTCACTTCCTTTTGCATTACCATAATTTACCAGTACCAAGGCTTGTTTTGCATGGCAGCCAACATCGCCTTTGCGGTAGCCTTTCCAGCCGCATTGTTCTATCAGCCAGCCAGCGGCAAGTTTTACATTTCCGTTATCCAATGCATAGCCAACAATATTTACAAAAGAATATTTGAGCGATTCGAATTGCGCCGCACTTATTTCAGGGTTCTTAAAAAAACTGCCTGCATTACCAATCAAAGCCGGGTCGGGCAATTTGCTGCTCCTAATATTTATCACTGCCTGGGAGATGGCTTTAATGCTTAATTCTTTAACGCCCATAGCATCCAACTCCTGTTTGATGGCTCCATAGTTTGTGTTGAAATGAGGCGTTTTGTTTAAGCGGTATGTTACGTTGCAAATAACAAACTGCCCCTTATATTTTTTTTTAAAAACACTTTCCCTATATCCAAATCCACAATCTTTCAAATTAAACTTTACTATTTTTTTTTCGGTAAGATGATATGCCTCCAATCCGAAAAATACATTTTTTAACTCCACCCCATAAGCACCAATATTTTGCATGGGCGATGCACCCACATTGCCTGGTATTAAAGAAAGATTTTCCATGCCGGCTAAATTATTATCGATGCAGTACAATACTAACTGATGCCAGTTTTCGCCAGCACCAGCTTTTACATACACATAATTTTCATCTTCATTAATTTGCTCAATCCCTTTAATATCATTTTTCAATACCAGCCCATCAACATCTTTTGTAAAAAGGATATTACTACCACCACCTAATACAGTTATGAGTGATGGGTTATGAGTGATGAGTTTTGATTCGAGTAACCCTTCTAATTCGTTTATAGAATTAAAAGTTGAAAAGTATTTGGCTATCACATCGATACCGAAACTGTTATAGTGTTTAAGAGAAAAATTTTCTTTGACCATAATAATGTTGCGTTTATTTAATTCAATGCTGAATTGAAAACACTTATAACTCATTTTGCATCAATACCAAACCAATTCTATTGTTTTAAAAAAAACTTGACCATAATGAAATTGTACTAATTGAGTAACCACCGATTTGAAACTCATCACTCATCACTCATAACTCATAACTTCAATTAGCGTCTACGTCTGCTATCATTACCACACTCTTAAATTGCTTTTCAGTCAACAACAAATTAAAGTGGTTTCGGATTATTTTTTTGTATTGCTGTATTTGTTTCATATCTAAGGGAAGCTTTATCAATAGTTCCATCAGATATTGGTTGCGTACCCTGGCTACTACTGGAGCTGCCGGGCCAACTACAAAATTGTTAAGGTCTTTCTGCAAAGCTGCTGCCAGTTTATTGGCTGCTGCATCTACCACTTCCTTAACCTTGTGCTTCAACGTAATTTCTATGATGCGGCTGAATGGTGGATAAAAAAATTGCTGGCGGTTGGTTATTTCAAAGTCGTACATTTTTTTATAATCATGTTCTTTTACAAATTGCAGTACTGGGTGCGTTACTTGTGTGGCTTGTATCAGCACCTTACCTTGCCCGTGCTTGCGCCCTGCACGCCCGCTTACTTGCTCCATTAGTTGAAACGCCCTTTCATTTACCCTAAAATCTGCGAAGCTTAACAACCCATCTGCATCTAAAATACCTACTAAGCTTACCTTTTCAAAATCTAATCCTTTTACCACCATTTGTGTGCCTACTAATACATCTATTTTTTGTTGCTCAAATAATTTTATCAGGTTGTCGTGGGCAGTTTTTCCTTTTACAGAATCCATGTCCATCCTTGCTACTTTTAAGTTTGGGAAGCCATCTTCAATCATCTCTTCTATCTTCTCAGTACCAAAATTTTTCTCTAGCCAGTTAACGCTTCCGCAGGCTGGGCATGCAACTATTTTTGGGTAGGTGGTGCCGCAATAATGGCAATGCAATTTGTTGCTGTACTTATGCAGCGTCAATGTAACATCACAGTTTACGCATTGTGGCAAATAACCGCAGGTGCCGCAAATTAAGTAAGGCGAATAGCCACGGCGGTTTTGAAAAAGTATTACCTGCATGCCGCCTTCCACCGTTTTTTCTATGGCTTCTTTTAGTTGGGGCGATAACATTACTTTGCCTTTTTGTGCAACCTGCCTTGTGTTGATTATTTCAATGGTTGGTAAAAGTATGCCGCCAAAGCGTTCGTTCAATGCTACCAAACCGTACTTGCCTTTTTGTGCGTTGTAGTAAGTTTCAATAGATGGCGTGGCACTGCCCAATAAAACTTTTGCATTGAACAGCGATGCATAAAAAACACCCGCATCACGTGCATTGTACCTTGGCGCAGGATCCTGCTGTTTAAAGGATGGGTCATGCTCTTCATCTACAACCAATAGCCCAAGGTTTTTAAATGGCAGGAAGAGGGCGCTACGTGCGCCTAATACAATCCTTATTTCGCCTGTCTTAATTTTATTCCATAACTCCACCCTTTCATTGTTGTTGAATTTGGAATGGTAGATGGCTATGTTGCCACCGAAATGAAATTGCAGGCGGCGTATCATTTGTGCCGTCAATGCTATCTCTGGTAAAAGATATAATACCTGCAAGCCTTGTTTATAATATTCTTCAATCAGCTTTATGTATATCTGCGTTTTACCGCTGCTGGTTACGCCATGCAAAAGGCAAACATTTTTACTGGTAAAACTTTGTTGTACTTGTTGCAATGCTACTTGCTGGGCAGGGCTTAATTCAAACGCTACCTGCATTGCTTTGGGTATTGCCTTTATCCTGTCTACACTTCGTTTTTCTATAAATAATATTTTCTTTTCTGCCAGTCCGTTTAGTTGGGCTGCTGTGGCGCCAGATTTTTTTAATAGTTCAGTTTGCGTTACTTCGCCGCTTGTTTTAATTAGATGGAGATAAGCCAGCAGCAGTTCCATTTGTTTGGGTGCTTTGCTCCAGTTGTTGAGCAGGTCGCTTAGGGCTGCTTCCTGCTCGTATTGTGGGTTTAGTATGATGAAATTTTCTTTTTTTGTCTTGTACCTTTCGCTTAAGGCTTCCCAAACGATGCATACTTTTTTATCGATGAGCTTTTTTATTACGGGATATACATGCGCTACGTCCAACACTTGCTGTACTTCGGTTAGGCTCAATTGTTTTTTTATCAGCAGCGCTTCTGCTACCAGATATTCTTCGTTATTCAGTGAGTTAAAGTCGTCGCCATACTCATCGTTGAATAATAAGATGGTTTCGCTGCTTAACTTAAAATGCGCCGGTAGTGCTGCTGCCATTACTTCCCCTTCGCTGCACATGTAGTAGTTGCTCATCCAGTTCCATAGCTGTAGTTGTTGTGGGTATAATACCGGCTCATCGTCCAACACATTCAGGATATCTTTTGTGTTGTAAGGTGGCGCTACGGTGGTGATGGTTTTTATGATGCCTGCGTAGCGTTTATTTTTGCCCAGCGCTACTTCTACCCTGCAGCCTTGTTTTACTTTGTTGGTAAAGATGAAGGGTATGGCGTATGTGTACGTGGTGGGTAATGCTAATGGAAGGATTACTTCTGCAAAGGAAGAAGAGCTGCCCCCATCTTCTAAAGGGGGGTAATTTAACGAGCCTGCGTTGCCACCCTCTACACTAAATAGCGGAAGGATATTTGACGAGCCTGCTTCTTTATTATCCATCATTGAATTTCAGATCTTTATTTATCAATATCAAAATTTCTCATTCCAAATATCCAATCATCCGCGTCAATCTACTTAGTGGTAAAAGCTGAATTAAAAACAACTGTACAAATGTGCGACGCCACCGCAGCCCAACATAGCTGTTGTATTGGCCCGGACAATAATTGTATTTATTTATTGCAAAGATGGTGATTGTTTTATCCATGCGGCTTTATAAAATAGCAGCTTCTGTTCCATAATATTGTGTACTTTTTCTTTTAATGTTTTTACATCTTTTAACGTTAAGCCTTCTACACTTATTTCATCTAGGTAAATTGCCCTTGATTTGCCTGGCGTTAATGAAAAAACATTTCTGTAGTGCATACGGTTGTAGGTATCTAAAAATAATATAGGCTTAATGGGCGTTTGTGTTTCGATGGCTATCCTAAATGCACCGTCGTAAAATTCTTTTAATGGTTGATGTGTTTCGTTGAATGTGCCTTCGGGCGCAATTACTACGGATATTTTTTTTTTGATGACGGATTTTAATTGCCTTACACTGGCGGTTCGTTTTGCAATGCTGCCCCTGTCTACCAATACTACTGCGTATTTATAAATGAACCCGAATAGCGGCACTTTCGCCATTTCGGCTTTGCCCAATATCCTAAAATGCTGGTGGCGGAATACCTTCATTAAAACAGGTATGTCCATGTAAGATATATGGTTGAAAAGAAATACGTATTGTTTGCTCCTGTCATGTGGCGTTTCGGATATATTTTTATGATTGATGCCCCATAATACAAAAGCGATATCTGCCCACAATTGGCACAGCTTGTATATTATATTGCCCCCTTTTACTTTGCCGAAGAACGATGCGATGAGTATAAAAGGAAATAAAATGAGCATAATGGTTATAAAAACCAGCAGCCCGTATATAGAAAAGATGGCTTTTAATAAAGCGGATACATATTTCATAACTAAAAGCGAATATAATGTGTTTAGTATTTTAAGGTGATAATTGAATTGATTTTATGAATTTTTTTAGTGCTTTTTATACTCAAAATGGCTAAAACTCAATATAGAAAGGGTATTTGATAAAAAACGTGGGTAGAAAATAGTCAATTTAATTGTAAAACCCTTACCTTCGCCGTCCTAAATTTGGTATTATGTTAGCAGTAGTAAAAATAGCTGGTCAGCAATTTAAAGTTAAAGCGGGCGATAGCTTATACGTGCCGCACATTGAAGGCAAAAGTGGTGACACGGTAGAGTTTGCAGAAGTACTTCTGACAGACGATGCTGGTTCAATAACAATTGGCGCCGATGTAAAAGCAATAGTTAAAGCAGAGATCCTTAGCGGCCTTATACAAGGCGACAAAGTGATTGCGTTTAAAATGAAAAGAAGGAAAGGCTTCCGTAAAAAACACGGTCACCGTACGCACTATACACACATTAAAGTATTAGGCATAGCTTAATTAATTTTAAGGAGAGATGATGCATGGCCAGTATATTTTATTGGCTATGATTATAAATAATAAAAAGTAATTTAAGATGGCACATAAGAAAGGCGAAGGTTCGGTTAAAAACGGCCGTGACTCGCAAAGCAAAAGATTAGGCGTTAAGATTTTTGGTGGCCAACCGGCACTTGCTGGCAATATCATCGTACGTCAACGTGGCACTGTTTATCATCCTGGTAAAAATGTTGGAGTTGGAAAAGACTTTACCATTTTTGCATTGACTGATGGCATTGTAGAATTTAAAAAAGGCAAGGGAGATAAAAGCTTTATTTCTGTCAGTGAGGCTGTAGAAATGGCATAGATAATTAAAGTTTTTTTTGGTGGGTAAAAAAATGTTTTTACTTTTAAGTATTATTTACTAACCAATTAAATTTTAAAGATCATGGCAACTGCAAAAAAAGCTGCAAAAAAAGCTGCTCCTAAAAAAGCTGCACCAGCAAAAAAAGCTGCTCCTGCAAAGAAAGCCGCACCGGCAAAAAAAGTAGCTCCTGCAAAGAAAGCTGCTGCACCTGCTAAGAAGGCTGCTCCTGCAAAGAAAGCTGCTGCTCCAGCTAAAAAAGCTGCTCCTGCAAAGAAAGCTGCTCCTGCAAAAAAGAAGTAGTAATACTTTTTAAAGCAAAACTAATAACAAAGTCCTGGCAAGTTGCCGGGACTTTTATTTTTGTATAAGCCCTTCCACAAATTGTATTTATTGTTGCAAGTTTATTGCTTTTACATTATTAATTACACCCTTTACTTATTATTTTTGAGGTATGGATAATTACCAGATAGCAGGCTCCTTCTCACTCTTAGCCAAATTGACAGATATACATGGCGAGAATAGCTTTAAAGCAAAGTCTTATGCAAGCGCAGCTTTTGCAATTGAAAAATTGCCCGTACAATTAAGCGAAACACCGCACGATAAAATATTTGGCATTAAAGGGATTGGAGAATCTACCGGTAAAAAAATAATTGAATTATTAACGACTGGCGTATTAAATGCAGTAGAAGAAATGATTGCGAAGACACCGCCAGGCGTGATGGAACTATTGAATATAAAAGGCATTGGGCCAAAAAAAATTGCTACCATCTGGAAAGAAATGGAGATAGAAAGTGTTGGAGAATTGTTATATGCCTGCAAAGAAAACCGCTTAAAATTATACAAAGGCTTTGGCGAAAAAACACAGGATAATGTTATAGAAACAATTGAATTTTATTTAAAGAGCAAAGGCAGTTTTTTATTTTCGCAGCTACATTTGATGGCTGATGCCGTTAAATTATTTTTTGATAAAATATTTTTAACAAATAAAATCGAGCTGGTTGGAGCGTATAAAAGACAGCTGGAAATTATACACGAATTGCAAGTAGTAATTGATGATACAACGGAAAATATAGAACATAAATTATTAGCTGTTACAGATTTTGAATTAGTAGAAACAAACCAGTATAATCTTTTATACAGGGCTTCTGTGGGGTTAAAAATTAGAGTGTATGGTTGTGACGTAAAGCCATTGATGCAGCAAGTATTCTTCAACAATTGCAGTGAAGAATTTGGTGAAGCCTTTGCACAACAATACCCTGCAATTGATTATACTGCCTGCGAAAATGAAGAAGCAATTTTTACAAAAGCTAACCTACACTTTATACCCGCATGCCAGCGGGAAGCCATCAATATTATTGAAAAAGCTGCACATGCACCTTTGCCTGCATTACTGCAACCAACAGATATAAAAGGCATCATACATAGCCATAGCGATTGGAGCGATGGCAACTACACCATTGAAGAGATGGCGAAACACGCTATCAGCAAGGGTTTTGAGTACCTGGTGATAAGCGACCATAGTAAAAGCGCCTTTTATGCCAATGGCTTAAAAGAAGACAGGATACATCAACAACATTTGTATGTGGATGAACTGAATGCAAAACTGGCCCCTTTTAAAATATTCAAAAGCATAGAGAGCGATATATTAAATGATGGCAGCCTGGATTATAGCAACACCATTTTATCAACCTTTGATTTGGTGATAGCTTCTGTGCACTCTAATTTAAAGATGAGCGAAGAAAAAGCAATGATGCGGTTGATCAATGCAATTGAAAACCCTTACACAAACATTTTAGGCCACATGACGGGCCGCTTGTTATTAAGCCGTAAAGGCTACCCTGTTGACCATAAAAAAATTATTGATGCCTGTGCAGCCAACAACGTAGTAATAGAGCTTAATGCGCACCCTAGCCGCTTAGATATGGATTGGCGCCACATTGATTATGCGCTGGAAAAGAATGTGCTCATTTCTATAGACCCTGATGCGCATTCGTTAGATGGCTTTGATGACATCCGTTATGGTGTACTGGCTGCGCAAAAAGCGATGGTAAGCAAGGAGCATAACCTTAGCAGCTTTGGGTTGAAAGAGTTTGAGGACTATTTGGATAGTAAGCGAATTCGAAGAGCTTTTCTTTAATTAAAAATTAAGAATCAAGAATTTTTCAAATTGTGGAGTATGCTTTTAATGCACGCTTTTTCTTTATAAAATTATTTAACTGATTACTACAACTTATCACAGTAAAATAATAGGCATTTTGTAAAAAGTTTCTATAAATCCCCTTTCACCTTATGGCTTAGGCTTTGTTGTAAATTGTTTGTTTGCAAATTATTATAGCGTTAATAAAATTTAACTGGTAAGAATACTATCCAATCCTAAAGAATTTTTAATTCCTAATTCAATGCCGTTAAGTTAAGGATCTATATGTTTGTCTTTACCTCACCCTAACCCTCTCCAAAGGAGAGGAAAGGTCTTAACTTAACGGCATTAATTCCTAATTCTTAATTTTTAATTGAATTTAAACCCTCATCCACCAAAGGTAGCTTCACATAAAAGCTAGTGCCCTCGCCCTCTTTTGTCTCGAACCATATATCGCCTTTACTTTGCTCTACTATGCCTTTGCACATGGCCAGGCCTAAGCCCGTACCAGATGTTTTTGTGGTAAAGTTTGGCGTGAATATTTTAGGCTGCATGGCTTCGGCAATGCCGTTGCCATTGTCTTTTATCGTTATCAGTATCTTATCATCTTGCAGTAATTCGTTTATCTCTATGTGTGCTTTCCTATCATCCGGCACAGCTTGCATAGCATTCTGGATGAGGTTGGTGAATAGCCTGTTGATGTGCGTTTTATCTGCATTAATAAAAATGGGTTCGCTAACTGGTTGCCAATGCAGCGTTACATCTTCTTCAGATGAATGCAGGGTGATGATCATTTTTAAAGATTCGTTAAGATCGAATATTTCGCTGCGTGGGTTGCCTATGTTGGCAAATTGAGAAAACTGCGTTGCTATCTGGCTAAGATGGTCAATCTGCTCTACCAATGTTGTGGCAACGCTGCGGCTTAGTTCGTTGATGTTGCCGGTGTTGTTATCAATTGCTTTTTGCAGGTATTGCAAACTTAGCTTCATGGGTGTAAGCGGGTTCTTAATTTCATGCGCAACCTGCCTTGCCATCTCTCTCCAGGCACCTTCACGTTCGCTTTTTGCAAGGGCTGCCGCACTGCCATCCAGCTTCGCTACCATCTTATTATATTCTTTTACCAGCTCGCCAATTTCATCATCCCGTTTCCAGGCAATGGTCGCATTTTCTTTGCCAAGGTTTACTTCTTTCATCTTATTGCTAATAAATGAAAACGACCTGGTGATTCGGTTGGTGATAAAGAAAGCAACGATGCCTGCAATTAAAAAAATGAATGCATTGAGGTTGATGATGGCAACCAAAAAGTTAGATATCTCTTGCCGTAACTTTGATTGAGATGTAAAATAAGGTATGTTGAGATAAGCATATTCTTTGCCTGATTCATCAATAACCGGTACATAGTTGCTTAAATAATTGAGGTGCCCAATTGATTCTTCTTTAAAAAACTGAATTTCTTTTAACTGATGAAGATGATAGTACGCCATCGGGTCCATCTTGCTGCTTACAATGCCTTTATCGTATGGTAAGGGCAGTGATGATACTTTTAGGTTGCCATCAAGGTCGTAAATATTCACATCTACGGCATGCACTTCAGATATCCTTGTAATTATCTGCTCTAATCTTTCACGGGATATTTCTTCGTTATTTATTGTGTAGCTGTAATCGTAAGCTGTGGTATCGCTTATGGAATTGCGCACTTCGTTCTGCATAACATGTATGGTGCGGCTTAACTTTTCTTTATTATTATTATGGTAACGGTTAATAAAAAACAATATGGTAGCAACCCCAACTACAATAAAAGATAAAAGGCTTATAAAAATAATAGTACTGTGTACCTGGTTGCGGATACTCATTTGCCAATGCAGCTGAAACCTGCCCCAGCGCAGGCGGGAACGTACAATGGCGTTAAAAAACCAGAAGATACCCGTTACAAATAAAAAGGCACAGAAGAGGTACGAGAATAACGTGATGGACTCTATAAAAAAGTTGTCTTCTTTTGCCATGATGACCACTTTATCCGGGCCTGCCTTGTACCATAGTTCGTAATACCCTTTTTTTCTAAAGGTTTCAAAGTCTGTTTTAGGTATCTGATTGGGCGTAAGCTTCCAAGGAAATGCATAATCGTTGTGGTTGCTTACCAGTTGCAAATTATTGTAGATGGCATAAGAATAGATGAGTGAATTTTCTATAGAATTATTATAGCCCCTTAAAAACAATTCAGGATACAATGCATCCGTTTTATATTTTTTTGGCGTGGCAAGTATAAAGATATACCCTAGCGTCTGGTCTGCTGGGTCACGTATTTCTCTTTTGCTGATGTAGGCAAACCTATCGTAGGCCACATCATAATAATACAGTTCTGGTATAGGCGTTGGCTTGCCTTGTGTTTTTAAAATTGTAGTAAGCGTATTATAATTAGCGGGGTCGTGGTTAAACAAAGGCTTTTCCTGGTCATCAAAAGTATAAATATGGGTATCGTATTTATTTAAGTAACCGCTAAAATTTTCGTTGAGCAAACTATCTTTTAAAATTTTGTTAGTAGCTTCATTTTTAAACTTAAAAAATAAAGGCGCCAATGCCTCGCTCCTAAAATCGGTAAGTACTGTATTCATCAGCCGTTCATTTGCAGGGTCGGCTTTTATGGACAGTGTTTCTGCATAATATTTCCTTCTTTCCACTTCCTTTTTATCATTTTCAATAATGATGATGCTGGAGATGGATAAAGAAAAGAAGAATAGCCAAAAGATAAGCCTGGATGAAATTATCTGCGAAGCCAATAAAAAAAAGTGTTCATTATCCTGCAATAGCAAGTATACCAGCATCCAAAACAACAGGCAGATATCAAAGCCAACATTGGGCTCATTTATGCGGATGGTCAAAATTATCAAGCCTACAATGGTGGCATAAAGTGTGATAACCAATTTATTTTTTGGCAATAATGGCTGAAGCAAATAAATAATTACCTGCGTTAAAAAAAAGTAACTGATGGCCACACAACCCAACACCACAAAGCCGATAACACTATAAGCACTAAGGGTAAAAAAATTAATCACATCAAATGAAATTTGCGAATCGGCCACCATGGAAAGGATGATATGCCCGCAAACCAATGTACATGCCAGCAAAGCGGTAATACCGCTAAAAATCAGCAGCCATTTAAATATTGGTTTCTGTACATTTATGACAATATTTTTTTCTTGTATGTAGTGCCTTATAAAAAGTAACAGCCATAAAAATAACACGGCATTAATCAACAGGTCGCCAAGAGAACGAAGTATGGCATTACTGCCGTAAATAGCAGGGTCAAACAATTCGAACTGCCTTAAATTTAAAGGGATGGGCAAATAATAACTTGCTACCCTAACAATTAAAATAAAACCGCCTAAAAAAGCAACGCCTTTATAAAAACTTTTTTGTACCACATAGCTTGCCATTAAATGAGCCAATAAAAATATAACCATGGCAGCAAGCAGCCTAAAGATCGATGCAGGCAAGGTGTCGTGCGGAATTGTTATTGCTGCATTTTGTATAAGCGAAAACAAAAACAAGCCCTCCTTTGACTTAATAGAATTTTGCCCCTGTTGAAGAGAGATAGTAAAATTGCCAAGGTCGTTATTTACTGCGAAAGAGTTTTCCAAATACTCATTTGTTATGGCGTAATTCCATTTAACAGGTATTAATGCTACTGCAGTAAGGCCATTTACTTCTTCTCTCCGCCATACGTAATACCCGTTTGGCAGTTGTATAAAACCAGTTTTAGCCTGCATGCTTCCCATGCTGGCAGTGGGGTCGGTTACTTGTGTATTCCAAAATAGTAAATCGTATGCCTCATACTTTACAAATTCTTTTTTTGCAAGTATAAAAAGAAAATATTTTTTTTCGGATAATTGCTGCAGCAGTGACTCGTTGTAATTTTTATGCGCCAGCCTGCTAACAAAAGCGGTATCTTTTACAAGCGCATCAAAATCATTCTCTTGCTTGGATATATAATTGCCAATAGATTTTTTTAATGCCTCCGGCGATGAGCCCCCGCTCCAATAGTTGTCTACTATAAAAGATAAGGTAATAAGCCACGCAGCAGTTACTACCAAATAACTATTTTTTAATAACCGGCGCTTAAAAGAATTTTCGTTTTGCAAGTAAAATTTATTTGCTGATGGCAGCGTGTATAAGATTATTGTTTTTTTATCTTGTTCCAGATAGCATCCATTTCTTCCAATGTCATATCCTGCAACTGCTTGCCAGTGCTGGTTGCCTCTTTTTCCATCTTGGTAAACCTATCTATAAATTTTTTATTGGTGCGTTCCAATGCATTTTCCGCATCTAACTGCAAAAACCTTGCAAAGTTTATCAATGAGAAAAAAACATCTCCCAATTCATCTTCCATATGCTCTTTATTGCCAGATGCGATGGCTTCAAAAAGTTCTGCTTTTTCTTCTTCTACCTTATCCCAAACCTGCTCTTTTGTTTCCCATTCAAAGCCAACTTGCTTAGCTTTTTCTTGCAGGCGCATTGCTTTAACGGTGGCCGGCAAACTTTTAGGCACGCCGCTTAAAACAGATGTTTTTCCTTCTTTTAACTTTAATTGCTCCCAATTCCGTTTTACTTCTTCCTCATCTTTTACAACTACATCACCGTAAATATGCGGATGCCTAAAAATTAACTTTTCGCAAACGCCATTAATTACTTCATCCAGCGTAAACTTATTTTGTTCAGCCCCAATCTTCGCATAAAAAACAATGTGCAATAAAACATCGCCGAGTTCTTCTTTTATGCCTTTCCAATCATTATTAGTGATGGCATCCGTAAGCTCATAAGTTTCTTCGATAGTTAACTGGCGAAGGGTTTGTATGGTTTGCTTTTTATCCCACGGGCATTTTTCCCTAAGTTCCTCCATAATGGTAACTAAACGCTCAAAGGCGGTACTGTGCTGCATAATATTAAATTTTAAAGGCTGTGAAAACCAGCATGCCTACTACTAAAAAGATAGTAATTATAAATAGTATAATATTGAGTAAAAAATATTTTAGGATAGTTTTAAACCGGCGCTGTTGATAAAAATTACGGATGGCCTTGTATTCGTAAAAAAACATGCCGACAATAAAAAGCCCGCCTAGCCAGTCGTATATGGCCCAATGCAATTGATCATTAACTGCATTAATGCCAAAATATATTAAGAGTAAAATAAAAATGGCACAATATAAATGGATACCAAATATTAAGTGGTTGGCGTAATAAAATTCCTTCCGCCTGATGTACAACAGTTTTAAGGCCAATGCAAATAAGGGTAAAGATAAAAATAGTATCTGCGGAAAGCTATGCTTGAATTTATGCATCAAAGCATTTTGTACAGCGTTATTGTCGCCGTATTTTTTTCTTGCCACAATTAATTTTCGTTCTATCTTTTGTTCTACCCAACTGTCTTTCTTATCATCCTTTAAAGAATTTTGTGCTGAATCGTACTGCTCTATGGCAGTGTACTTATTAGAACTTTGTAAAACGATATCCCTGGCACTGATACTTTGTACTTTATCAACTGCAGTAGCGTCTTTTTGCAGCATTGCCAGGTCATCGTCGGCCTGCTTAATTTGTTTTTTAATGGGTGCCGCTTTTGCGGAGTCTTTTATTAATGCCACTGTTTGTATCCACGTAGCCCTGTTATCTTTAACTTTTTGTGTTATTTTTTTAACAGATTGATCACTTTCCGTTTCATTGCCTTCTTGATCTTTTTGCACAAAAGAAAAAAAGATAAGAAAAAATAATGCGGAAGTAAAAACGTACATCCTTATCGGGTTAAGATAATTCATGCGCCTACCTCTTGCATATTCTGACGAAAGAAAGCCTGGCCTGGTAATTAGCAGTTTAAGGGTGCTAAAGAATTTGCCATCAAAATGGGTAACATCTTGAAAAAAATGATTGAACAAATGCCAGGCAGATTCTTTTGGAGGGATATTTTCTTGCCCGCAAATATGGCAAAATTTGCCAAACACCTGCGCATTGCAATTGAGGCAATTTTTTTCTTCTCTTTCCTTTAAATGACTCACTACAATAGAATTTTGTTAAAAATACTCAAAAAAAGATGGATACCTGCCAAGCCATCGACATGCATAAAATTAAAAAAAATTATTAGCTTACTTTTACGCCGAAAATTTAATACATGAACAGAAAAATATGGATAGCTTTTGTGCTGCTGGCTTCAATACAACCTTTTGCCAAGGCGCAATATTATTATAAAGACCTTGTAAGCAACAAACAGGCCCAACAAGAAAAAGCAGCCCTTAAAGAATTGAAGGTACGAACCATAGAAGTTCATAGTTTTGAAGGCGATAAAACATCCAGCGAAGGTTTTTTTT
This sequence comes from Ferruginibacter sp., assembly GCA_025351645.1. GTDB lineage: Bacteria > Bacteroidota > Bacteroidia > Chitinophagales > Chitinophagaceae > Ferruginibacter. Next base: position 31,093 of record JANXVN010000141.1, on the reverse strand, counting down.
GTGAGAAGAAAATAAGCAAGGATTATCGTAAGATTGAAACCTACACCCGTGCCTACACTGCAGGCAAATCATTGCTCACCTCTTATTATAATGATAAAGGCCTGCTGCTTCAATCAAGGGATAGCTCAGATGAAACAGTATCCGTTTCTACGTATGAGTATGATGGCGAAGGAAATATTATAAACATTATTTCTAACTCCCACAGCACCGATGATGATTTTAATACTGCCTTGCAAGAACAGCATCAGTACCGGTACAACAATAAAAAACAACCCGTGCAAATGCTGCGGATAAAAAACCAAAAAGACTCGGCGCTGATTGATTTTATATTGGATGAACAGGGCAACGTAACCGATGAGATAAATGCTACGCCTAATGGGCAGCATTACTATTATTATTATGATGCAAAGGACAGGCTTACTGACATTGTAAAATTTAATGTGGTTATGGGTAAGCTAAGGCCAGACTTTACTTTTGAATACAACAACAACAACCAGGTAACACAAATGATAGCCGTAGAGGAAGGCGTTAACCGAAATTACTACACCTGGAAATATGTATACAACGATGGGCTACGGATAATTGAAAAATGCTTTAGCAAAGAAAATGTTTTATTGGGGTATTTTGAATATGAGTATAAGTAGGGCCCTAGCCTCCCTGCCCTCCAAAGGAGGGTTCTTATACCCTGCTGGCTTTAGAATACTTTCAAAAATTTTATCTTTCCAGCAACAATAATTTAAAGATTAAAAAACCTCCGTATTTAACACGGAGATTTTTATGGTTGCCTTTTTGATTGATTGTATAGGTTGACGGACTGATATAATTATTTGATCCTTTTAGATTCACTATCCAGCCCTGTTTTTCTATCCCTTGCACTTTTAATTTGGCTGCTGCCAAATCGATAGCTTACAGTTAAGCGCCCTGTCTGGCTTTCATAAGTTCCACTGCCCCTGATGTAAACGCCGCCAAAATCAGCCAGCGAGCGCCAGGGCGATGCGGTGTGCAGGATATCTGTAGCAGAAATTTTTACGGTCATGTTTTTATGTAGCAATAATTTTTGCAGCCCAACATCAATCCCGCCTTGCGCCTTGCTTTTCGAGGTGGCGCCCCAAATGCCTGGGCCATTAAAGTAGCCACTTAATTCTGCCGTATAATCTTTACCCAAAATAAAGGTTTGCTGAACGTAAGCACCATACAATGGTATATTAACTTTTAAAGCTTTGCCACCAATGGTACCACTAAATTTTTGGTAGCTAAACCAAATATTGGCATAGCCGCTCCACCATTTATTAATTGGCGTAGCAGAGCCTATGTTAGCACCAAAAATATTTTGAGTAGCTAAATTTTGCTGTTGTATAAACGTGGCATTTTTTGCAGTATCAGTTACCACGGTAGCGTAATCTTTTACATGGCTATAACTAATAGATGTATTTATAAGCCCCATAAAAGTATGCGTTAGCTCAATATTATCGGTGTATTGCGGGCGTAAAAATGCGTTGCCTTTTTCATAGGTCAGCTCATCCAATTTATTTTCAAATGGGTTTAGGTCCTGGTAAGTAGGGCGGTCTATGCGCCTGCTGTAGGTAAGGTTAAGCGTGTGGTTTTTATGCAGGTTCCAGGTAAGGGCTGCGCTCGGAAAAAGATTGGTATAATTTCGTTTAACCCTATTATCTGCCTGTACAATCCCATCTTCTCTTGTAAGGTTTCCATCGCTGCTTGTTTGCTCCATACGCAAGCCGCCCTGTATGCTCCATTTGGCATTTAATTGTTGCTGATAATTTACATAAAGGGCATTCACTTTTTCTTTGTAATTGAATTTATTGCTCCTGTCTAAAATTTTTATCGGTAGCCCGGTTGAGTCGTCATTAAAAAAATCAAAAGTATTTTTAGTAGTTACATAAGCGGCCTTGCCACCATACCCAAATTTGCCTTTTCCTAATTTTTGTTCTATATCTATTTTTACTGTGCGTATATCTATATCTGTTGGCGTGTAATTTCTGTTGATGATGCTGTATAAAAGATTGTTGCTGTTGCCATAATAATTGTTGGGCTGGTAGCTTCGGCCAGTGCCTCTGAAAATTCCATAATCTGCATCAAAATTTATTTCTGTACCACTGGTATCCGCATAACGGTAGTTTACGTTAAAGTTAGCATTGGTGCGGCTTCCAGGCACTTTATTAGATGCTTCCAACTTTTTTATAAACTGCCCGGTAGGGTTATAATAGATAGGTGTAGCGCTTGCACTCGTTAAAATATTATCGCCAAAATTACCGGTTGCCATTACACCTACTGTATGTTTTTCATTTAAAAAATAATCAGCGCCAACTTTTGTATTTACACTTTTTTCGTGGTTACTGTTTAGGTTGCGCTGGTCGTATAAGGTATCTTTTTGAATGCGGTAGAGGTTTAAGTTATTTTCGTAACGGCCAATATTACCGCCAATATTACTAAACAAGTTTACTTTTTTATCCCGGTAGTTTAACGCCACGGAACCATTTCCTTTTGGTGTAACCCCCTGCACCAAGCCAAGGTTAGCGCTGCCATTGGTGCCAAATTTTTTATTCTTTTTTAAACGGATATTTACAATGCCCGCATTGCCGCTGGCATCATATTTTGCGCTGGGGTTGCTTATCATTTCTATGGCCTCAATATCATTACTGTTGATACTTTTTAAATAGGCGGCCAGGTCTTTAGTATCAAGTTGCATCATCTTGCCATCAACATATACTTTTACGCCAGTCTTGCCTTTCATATTAATGTTGTCGTTGTTGTCTATGGTCATGCCAGGGCTTTTTTGCAGCAGCTCATACGCATTGCTACCAGTGGCGTTAATGCTTGCTTCTATATTAAAAACAGTCTTATCTGCACGCACTTCTATCAATGGCTTTTTGGCCGTAATGGTAACACCTTGCAACTTGTTAACGGCTGTTTGTAACGCAATAGTTTGAGCGTTGTAACTATCGCCGGGCTTTAATAAAAAGGCTTCTCCGTATTTGGTATCAAAGCCTACGGCAGAATAACTTATTATCAGTTTACTTGTGTCTTTTGTACTAATTTCAAAAGCCCCTTCCTTATCAGTAACGGCTGCTTTTACAAGGCTACTATCGGTTTTTTTTAAAAGAGAAACGGTAACTGCTTGTAATGGCTTTTTACTGTTGTCGGTTACGGATCCGTTTACTTTGCTGCTTTGCTGCGCCATAGATTGCAAGCCCGTAAGCAATAATAAAGCCAGGGCAAACATGATGGCCTTTTTCATCGTAATGGTTTTTGGTTGTTGATTGAAGTGCAAACCAATATAAAAAAAACATGCATCATAATTAATTATGATGGATTAACAATTTTTTAAGATGAGCGGCAAGGTGTTGTGGCTGCTGTTATGATGAGTGGAAATTAAAGAGGATAAATGATTTTTGATTGTGGTTTTTTGCTTTTAGTTTTTGGCCTTTTCGAACAGGAATGCATTACGCTATGGATCAACATAGCTATTTGATAATTAACTCACAAGAATACAGAAGTTAATTTACTTACCCAATCACCAGCTCCGAATAATCTTTACCAAAACCAATAACATTATCGAACTGCGCAAAATCTTCTTTGGGGTGTGCTGTTGTTAGTACAAAAGTGCGCATACCTGCGTTATGGGCGCTTTCTACACCCTTGGGGGCATCTTCAAAAACGATGCAATCTTTCGGGTCGATGCCTAATGCTTCGGCGCACTTTAAAAATGTATCGGGATGTGGCTTACTAATGCTTACATCGTCGGCGCTTATTACTACCGGAAAGTACTGGCGCAGGTTTAAATTATCCAGCACAAAATCTATATTATAAGGGATGGCCGCAGAGCCTATTGCCATTGGTATGCGGGCTACTTTTGCGGCGTCTAATAATTGTTGCAGGCCATCTATCAATGCCAGCTTGGGCAGGTAACTTTTTTGGTAACGCTTTTCTTTTTCTATTGATAATTCATCCATTCGATCTTTCGTAAAAAAATCGTTGCCAAAAATGCGGATGAGCAGCTCTGCATTTTTGCCGTACATCTGCACTTTTACTTCATCCCAGCTTAAGCCTGCTTGCAGGTCGTTATTTAAAATATCAAACCAGGCTTCGGCATGATAATGCATGTCGTCTATTACGGTTCCATTTAGGTCGAATAAAAATGCTTTTGCGTTTAGTGTTGTCATTAATATTTTATTATTGGTTATTGGTTGATGGATTAGATGCAACCAGTTCTTTAAAAATTTACTTTAGGTGACTGCAAAATAAAAGCATTCTGGCTTGTTTTGATTGTAAATATCAATTGATTGTATGTAGGTCAATATTTTGCGGGGAAATTTTTGTAGTAAATTATTTTACAGCAAAAAAATTACTCCAAATTTTTATGGACTGAATACATTTTCCATTGGCTTTATATGGAAATAAAAAAAGCCTTCAAAGAGATTTACACTGCTTTGAAGACTTGAAGATTTTAAATTGTTACAATTTTGGGACACTTTACCATCAGCAGTTACCCCAGAGTGTGTAATAAAAGATGCTTGAAAAGCCAATGTAAATAAGTGCGACGTCCGCCCGGCTGCCATTCGGACGGGCCTTTGGAGCTCCCCGTAGCTGCTGTATTGGCCGGCGTAAAAAAAATTAAAAATTAAAAATTCTGGCGGGCGCTGCTTTAAAATGAAATTGGACTTGTTTGCAGCACCAACAAAAAACTAAAAACAACCACTAAAAACGATTATTTACTCACCGATAATTTATATACTGTCAACGAGTGGTATTGCTGGCCTGGCTTTAAAATAGTTGTTGGAAATTTTGGCTGGTTGGGCGAATCTGGAAAGTGCTGGGTTTCCATACATAGTGCTGCATTTTTATTGATTGGCTGGCCTGCACTTGTTTTTATGGTACCATCTAAAAAATTGCCGGTATAAAACTGAAGCCCTGGCTGGGTGGTGTAAACTTCTAAAGTGCGGCCAGAAATAGAATCGGACAATACAGCCACTTTTGATAAGCTTGTATCTTTTTTGTTGAGCACCCAGTTATGATCGTAGCCACCGGGATTGCCTGCTACCTGACCAATATCGCGGCCAATCTTTTTTGCAGTTGTAAAATCAAATGCAGAACCCTTTACCGCTTTTATTTCACCGGTAGGTATCAACGTTGTATCAACGGGGGTGTAATTATCGGCATCAATCATCAATTTATGGTTAAGTATAGTTGTGGTTGGGTCGCCCGATAAATTGAAGTAACTATGGTTGGTAAGGTTGATGGGCGTGGCCTTATCGGTTGCCGCACTATACTCAATTTTTAGTTCATCATCATTAGTTAATGTGTAGCGCACATTAACTTTTAAATTGCCGGGGTAACCTTCTTCACCATCTTTGCTAACATAGCTTAACAATAAAGTTGGCGTATTGTCACTGCTTACGGCTGCATCCCAAACTTGTTTATCAAAACCTTTGTTACCGCCGTGTAAATGGTTGGTCCCGTTGTTTGTTGCTAGTGTATAATGGGCGGTATCAATTGAAAATTTTCCTTTGGCAATGCGGTTGCCATAACGGCCTACCAACGCACCAAAATATGGCGGCTTGGCAAGGTAGCCACTAAGGCTATCGAAGCCCAGCACAATGTTAGAAGGCTTGCCATTTTTATCTGGCGATACCCATGAAGTAACAGCGCCGCCATAAGTGGAAATTTTTACCTGCACGCCCTTGTCGTTGGTGAGGGTAAATAGCGATACTTCTTTGTTATCGGCAGTTCCCCAGGGTACCTTTGTAATGCCGGCTTTAGTTGAAGAATCTTTACCGGTAGTGGCGGTAGTTGTTGCGTTATTGCAAGATGTAAATATTGAGCCGATGGCTGCAATGGCAAGGCTAAACCGTAATGCGTGCTTCATATGTTTTGTTTTTTTTCCTCGCCCCAAGGGAGGTTAATCGGGGCTTTACTTTAAATGTTAGTAAAAAATTTACAATGCTAAAAATAATATTTTAAATGGTGCAATGCGTTATTTAAAATTATTGTGCCCATTCAATTTGTATTCATTTTTTATCGTTGCTGCTTAAGGTTGGCCATCCATTTATCCAGTCAATTTTTTCTATCCGTAATTTAGATCGGCCATTGTCTTTTGCATCGTACCCATGAAAAACAAGGTAGTCTGTACCATTAAAACCCGCTACCGCATTGTGCCCTACGCCATGCCAGTTTTTATCGCCCTCTAAAACCAAGCTACCTCCACCAAGCGTTAATAATACGCCATCTTTATCCGCATAAGGGCCGATAACTTTTTCGCTTCTGCCCACCATCATTTTGTAAGTGCTTTTTTCGCCCCGGCAACAATAACCAAAAGAGGTAAAAAGGTAATAATATTTATCGTGCCTGTAAATAAATGGTGCTTCAATAGCAGCATCGCCAGGCATAGAATCTGGCAGGGAAGCATCTCTTTTACGGGCGGCAATACTGTACCATTCTTCGGGCTGCGCAATGGCGGTTAAAGTACTATCGAGCTTTACCAGTTTTATGCCCTCCCAAAAGGAACCGAAAGATAGCCAGGGCGTTTTATTTTCATCAATAATAAGGTTTGGGTCTATGGCATTCCACATATCCCTATTGGGCACAGATTGTAGTACTTTGCCATGGCCTACCCACTTAAAATTTTTGGAGGCTGCATCTAAAGTTTTGTTGGTAGCCAGCCCTATGCACGAAGTGTTTTTTCCAAAAGCAGATACGGCATAGTATAAATAAAATTGCCCGTTATGGTAGCTGATATCCGGCGCCCAGATATGCCCTTTAAAACCTGGCACCGCCTTAACGACCCAGGCAGGAGGTTCGGTAAAAATGGGTGGATGCTGCTTCCAATGCTTCCTATCTGCAGAAGAGAAAACAGTAATGCCCTGCCCGGTGCAGAATACATAATAAGTACTATCCTGCAGTATTATAACCGGGTCGTGTACTGGTATAAGCGTATCGTTTACCAATAGCTTTTGTTGTGCAAAAACATGGCAGTAAAATAATAGTAAAGCCAGTGGCAATAAGTGTTTCATTTATTAAGTTTGTTTTTTGCTGCCCGGGCAAATACAGCAGCCTTGGTCATCATCGTTGTGTCACTCCCTTCTACGGCATACCTATTTGGTACGCTTCCTCAACTTGCTACTTTATTCCTTTTTTACAACCTTATGCTTTAGCCTCCCTGCCCTCCAAAGAAGGGTTGCTGGCCCAGCAGCCTTGCTACTACTTTTCAAATATCTACATAATGTTACTGCTACCTTTGCAAATACACTTAAAATCAGTTTACACTACAACCCTCCTTTGGAGGGTAAGGAGGCGGGGCTTGTTATTGAATAGCTATCCTATAAACACTAAATGAATTAGCAGGCAAGGCGGCATTTAATTTACCGCTTTTAACCGCTACTGTTGCCGTAACCGGACTAACCATTTGCGGAGCTGCAAAACTATTTACAGCCTGCAAAAGATTACTTTTTAAAACTGTAACCGTACCTGTGTTTGATAACTTTTTAGTGCCAGTTATAGCAATGGTTTTATTGATAGCATTGACCGATGCATTCACTACTTTAATAATCACATCGCCGGTATTTTTATCTATTACAGAAGATACATACAAACTATCCTGCCCGGTAACTGCTTTGCCATCCATCAGCGCCGGCACAACGTTGGTGCCTTTGTTAGTGGAGTATAATTTTTGCACATAATAATTAGGCGTGCCGTACGATTGAAGGTTGTTTACCCAAATTAAATCAGGCGTCCATTGCCAGCCATCTATGTGCGCAAATAATGGTGCGTACGATGCCAGGTTTACTACAGCTGCGTTGCGCTCAAGGCCCGTCATAAAAGCGGCTTCAGCAATGGCAGTCTGTAAATTGTTTTTATTGTCGATGCTTACCGTTTTATCGCTTTGTGCAGCATACTCGCCGGCAAAAATTTTACTGGCGTTGCGTGGGTAATTATCGTAGCGGTTAGCATTGGCTAAAAACCATTCAGGGCGGCGGTAATAATGTTCATCAATTATGTCTGCATTGTTTTTCCTTAATGCTGCATTTAAAAAATCAAAACGTTCGCCATCGGGGTCGGTGCCGGAGCTGTTGACCAATTTAAAATCAGGATAACGTGCCTTGATCGCTTTGCTAAATATTTGCAAGCGCTCAACATATTGTGGCCCCCAGTTTTCATTACCAACACCCATCATCTTTAAATTAAAAGGCGCTGCGTGCCCCATAGCCGTGCGTATTTTGCCCCATTGGGTGGTGCTGTCGCCGTTGGCAAATTCTATCAGGTCAAGCGCATCTTGTACATAAGGGTCAAGTTCATCTAAGGGCACTACTTCCGCACTATTAAACTGGCAGGCCATGCCGGCATTTAAGATGGGCAAAGGCGATGCGCCAATATCTTCGGCCAATTGAAAATATTCATAAAAGCCAAGCCCAAAAGTCTGGAAATAATCCGGCGTTGGGCGATGTGCAAATTCGCTGTTCCATCGGTTGATGATGAGCTGGCGCTGCTCAATGGGGCCAAGCGTTTTTTTCCATTGGTAGCGTAACCCAAGGTCATATCCTTCTACTATACAGCCACCAGGAAAACGGATAAAACCAGGCTTCATATCTGCCAGTAATTGTATCATATCTGCCCGCATGCCACCAGGGCGTTTCTTCCAGGTATCTTCCGGAAACAACGATATCATATCAAGCCCTATCTTGCCACTGCCTTCAAACCAGATAGTCAACTTGCCTTTTAAAGTGGTGTCTGTGGCGGTTAGGCTTACCCCGTCATTTTTCCATTCTTTACTAATTACATCCGAAGGTGTAAATACGGAGCTACCAATAACTTTCCCCTCCATGCTAATCAATTGCACATGTAGTTTTAAGCCCACAGTTTCTTGCCGGTACAATACAGTAAAATCGTAACGAAGGCCTTTCTTTATTCCCATGCCCCTAAAGCCTTCGTTGGTAAGTGCCAACGTATCCGCAGCATTATTTTTTGTGATGCGTATAAAGCGTGGGTTAGCAGCATCCTGCTCGTGCCGGTTTGTTACCAGCACGCTGCCTTCATCGAATTTGCTTTGGGTAACCGTCCACCCCATCAAGGGCTTATAAAATTCAAAAGATCGGTTCTTCACCATCTCTGCATAAATACCGCCATCGGCACCGAGGTTAATGTCTTCAAAAAAAATGCCCCACATGGTTGGCTGTACATCCGCAATAATTTTATTGGTGCTTACGGTTATCATATTTTTTTGTGCCTGCATAAACACAGGCAACAATAAGGCCGTAATAAGTAAAGAAGTAGCAATCAATTTTTTAATGTACATGTTTTTATTTTAATGGAAATGTATGTTGATGGTTAATTATTTATTTTGCCTTATTTATGGCTGCTTTTACGCCTTCTGTTGTCATCACTATTCTTTTAATGCTGCCATCTGGATTGTAATACAAATAATCGATGCACACCGAACGCCGGAAACTTCCTCCGTTGCCATCCATGCCGCCGTTATGATAAATAAAATATGATTTTCCTTTAAAGTCGATGATAGCCTGGTGGTTGGTATTGCTGTTGCCTGCCAGTTCATTTAAGATACCCATATTTTTCCACGGGCCGTTAATGTTTTTGCTCATGCTATAAGAAATTTTTTCGGGGAAGCCTGTAGCGTAAGAAAGGTAGTACCAGCCATTGTGCAAATGTATCCATGGTGCTTCTGTATAGCCGGGCAAGTTGATAGTTTTAATGTCGCCGTCAAGCTCTATCATGTTTTGCTTAAGCTTTGCATAGTAACATTTTGTGTTGCCCCAAAAAAGGTAAGCCTGCCCATCTTTATCAATAATTACCGATGGGTCAATGTCGTCCCACATCATCTTGCTTTCGGGGCTTGTCATGTTGTTTGTTACCAAAGCCTTTCCCAGCGCATCTTTAAACGGTCCAGCAGGGTTATCTGCAACAGCAACGCCAATAGCCTTGCCTGGTATGGTTGCATGTTCCGTAGCTACGTACCAATAAAATTTGCCATCTCTTTCTATTACCTGCGATGCCCATGCATCATCTTTTGCCCAGGTAAAATCTTTCACAGTAAGTGGTATCGCATGCGCTGTCCAGGCAACCATATCTGTTGACGAAAAGCATAGCCATTCGTGCATCATGTACCCTTCTTTCCCAGGCGGCGCTTCATCGTGCCCGGTGTATAAATACACAGCATCTTTATACACAAAAGCACTGGGGTCAGCCGTATATTTTGTTTTAATTACCGGGTTGCCAGTTATAGCTTTTTGCGCAATTGCCAATGTTGCCGTTGCAGATAAAAATATAACTGAAGCGACTGAGCGTAATAATTTTATGGGCATGATACTAGTTTGTCTTTTTTGTTACCCGGTAAAATCCTGAGCCATGCCTGGGTATATTGGGCGAAAATTCTCCGGTAAATTCACCTACTATTTTACCCGTCCAGATGTCCGTTACGATGGTAGCGGATGTAATGCCGATGGTATTTAATGGGATGATTATTTGTGTGCTGTCAGGTACTGTTGGACCGGATGGCTCTTGCGTATAAATATAAAACTTCACACTGGCTCCGGTGTTTTGGATAGCACCGGCTTTGTCTAACCCAACACCTGTCTTAAACTTTGTATAGCCTTGCGGCAAATCGTATTCTATAACAGAATTAGCGTGTGTTCCGATACCATTTTTATATATTTTTTCATTAATGGTTAGGTGCCCGCCGGATACGCTGCTATCAACGCGTGGATGCTCCCACCCTGCTGTTGCCTTTACCCATTTCAAGGAAGCCAATAACAAAGAATCTTTGCCATTGTAAATTGTTGGGGCTATCCAATCTGCGTGGTCCCATGCGGTGCCGTCGCCGGCGTCATTTACCACAAGGTATAATTTTTTTACGCCGGTAATATCAATGGTTGCTGTGGTTAAAGAGCCAGTGGTTGCTTTGTTGATGTTATTGCTTTTCCATGCAGCCCTTTCTGGCAGGGCTTCTTCCTGGTCTTCTATATTAAAATAAGCCAGGTATTTATCTTTTGAATTGGCATCATCTGCTGTCCATACTACCTGGTTGCCGTTATTAAAAAGTTGGCGGTTGTTAATGCTGTTGTTCAGCACATGCAATACGTCTTTATTGGTAAGCAGAGATAAAGTAAAGGCATCAGTATCTGGCAGGTTGCCGCCAAACATCAGGGGCGATTTAAAGATGCTCCACAGCGTCATTAGCATGTATTGTTCTTGCTGGGTAAAGGCGCTCATGCGTGGGTTGCCTCGTTCTGCACGTATGCCTATATTGCCAAGTGGCAACATGTCTCCATCAGGGTATCCGCCTGCTATGCGCCATTTATTCCAGCGCTCAAACACGGCAAAATGTTCTTTAAGCTGTGGCCAGCTATCCCAAAAATCTCCAACGGTGCGCCACATGTTTGCGTGCTGCTGAATGTGGGTTGCTTGCGTTATGGGTGTTTCGCCGGGCGAGGTGCTTAGTACAATTTCACGCCCGCAATTGTCTATCGCCTTTCGTATCATTTCCACTTCATCAGTGTGGTATGGTTCGGTAAGGTCATCTGCTTTTATAAAATCTAGTCCCCAGCTTGCATATAATTTAAAGATAGAGTTGTAATATTCCTGCGCACCTTTTTTAGTGGCATCAATAGTGTACATATCACGCAGCCAGGTGCCTTGCCCTTTGGCACTATAAATTTCTTTTGCGCTAATGTTGGTGCCTTCAATTATTACGTTGCCTTTTACTGCAATTACCGGTATGCCCCGCATAATATGGATACCAAATTTTAATCCTTTACCATGTATATAATCTGCTAGTGGCTTAAAGCCTATGCCATTGGCAGATGAAGGAAAACGGTTTACCGCGGGGATGAAACGGCCATATTGGTCAATGGAATAATCGGGGTTTGTTTCGTTGTAGCCATGCGATTTATCGTTGCCGACGTACCAACGGATATCTACTACAATATAGTTCCAGCCTGCTTCTTTTAGGTTTTTAGCCATGTAATCTGCATTGGCTTTTACTTCGGCTTCGGTAACGGTTGGGCCGTAACAATCCCAACTGTTCCAGCCCATGGGTGGTGTTGGTGCCCATGTGTGGAAATTTGTTTTGGTTTGTGCTGATGCTGCAAATGCAAAAAGCATGGCTGATAAAAAGCTTATAAAAATTTCTTTTTTCATTGGTATTCTTAAGAGTTGCCCCTATCCCCTAAAGGGGCGTAATTTTACGAGCGTGCTGTTTATGGGCGGATATCACTGGAATTACTATTTATCATTTCAATCTATTGCATAATAAAAGATCAATATAGCTGCTGTATTTGTACAAGAGTGGTTAATAATTTCTTTTTCTTAAAACAAAATTATTAAAAGAACAAGTTCGCCACCGCAGCCCCACATAGCTGCTGTATTGTGGCCCAATCAAAAAGAACTATTTTATAGTTAGCACAACCACCGATGTTGGTGGTAATAATACTGTTAGTACATCTTTGCTAATTGTTACGTCTTTAAAGAGCACTGGCTTAATTTTATCTGGCTCGGTAAATGAATTATAATCCTGCAATTTTTTAGAGGTTAGTATCCTTCCGGTTGCTGATGTAAATTTTTCTCCGCCGATATCCAGTGTTATTTTTTGTGCATGCGATGGGTCGATATTTACTAACGAAATATGGATAACGCCCAGGCTATCTTTTGATGCAGAAGCTGAAACGGAGGGTAGCTTTTTACCGTCAAAAATATAGTCGTTGCCTTTAACAGTGAGTGGCAGCATGGTTGCATCCTGGTGTACGTTGTACATTTCCATTACATGGTATGTGGGCGTAAGGATCATTTTTTCTTTGTTAGTTAGTATGACAGCCTGTAACACATTGACACATTGTGCAAGGTTGGCCATGCGTACGCGGTTGGCATGGTTGTTAAAAATGTTTAGCGTAACGCCGGCTATCATTGCATCACGGATGGTGTTTTGCTGATAAAGGAAACCAGGGTTGGTGCCTGCTTCTACATCGTACCAGCCGCCCCACTCATCTACCACCAAGGCAACTTTTTGTTCGGGGTCGTACTTATCCATAACTGCCGCATGGTTTGTTACCAGCGAATCCATTTTGATGGCTTGCTTCATAATGGTAAAATATTGCTCCTCCGTAAAATTGGTCGCAGGCCCTTTTTTGTTCCATTCAATTACCGAGTAATGGTGCATGGCCACACCGCCGAGCATGTTCAGCGGAATATTTTTCATCAGTGTTTCTGTCCAGTTATAATCCGCATCGCTGGCGCCAGATGCTATAGGCATAAGGCCACCACTATTTTCCCAATCACTTATAAACGTGACGTACTTACGGTATTCGTTGGCATAATAATCGGGCTTCATGTTGCCGCCGCAGCCCCAGGCTTCGTTGCCAATTCCCCAAAACTTTACCTTCCAGGGTTGGTTGCGCCCGTTTTGTGTGCGCAAATCGCTCATTGGGCTTTTGCCATTGAAGTTGGTGTACTGAACCCAATCGGCCAGCTCTTGTACGGAGCCGCTGCCTACGTTGCCAGACAGGTAAGGCTCTGCACCGAGGAGTTCGCACATGTTTAAAAAATCATGGGTACCAAAGCTATTATCTTCTGTAACGCCTCCCCACCATTTGTTTACCATGGTTGGCCTTTTATCTTTTGGGCCTATGCCATCTTTCCAATGGTAGGTATCTGCAAAACAACCGCCTGGCCAGCGCAGGTTAGGTATCTTCAGCTTTTTTAAGGCCGCCACAATATCGTTGCGTACGCCGTTGGTATTGGGTATAGACGATGTGTCGCCTACATAAAAGCCACCGTAAATACAATGCCCAAGATGCTCTGCAAAATGGCCGTAGATATTTTTATTGATTTTATACTTTGCATCTTTTGCATTTACCTGGATAGTAGTTTGCTGTGCAATTACGTGGCTGGAATAACAAAAAGAAATTATAAGCAGCGAATAAAAAAGCGTTTTTTTCATGTTGTTGATTTACTAATTCGGGCTGTGAAAACTGCTTTATGCAGCTATTAAAAATGAGTGATTTATTTAAATACAAACCTTTGGCTGGCAATTTGGATAAGTTTAATAATTAATTAAGCTGCAACAATGGCTATGCCTTACAACTATCTTTCCTGCTAAATTATTTATAGGTTAAAAAAAAACGCAAAAAACGGATACACTAAATGCTATACTATTTAAAAGCCGGGCTATAAAAAATTATTTGATTATAGAAAAAATAAAAAAGCCACATAAACAAACCAGGACATCGTTAATGAGCTACTAAGATAAATAAAAAATTAAATAATTGTCAAAAAAACATTTATTATTTATATTACTGGCAAGCAAATTTTAAAGTACACTATTTACATGCTGGCTTGGCACAAAATTGAGGAACGACTTAAAGCCAGCGCTGTATTTTTTAATATCAACTTTATAATAAAAAGCGCCCTTTTTGGAATTGAGCTTGTCTTTATCTTTTAGTTTTAATAACAGTTTGGTAGATAATAATTTACGGTTGAAGTTGCCTTTATCAAATTCGGCATTGTAAACGGCCTGGTACAGGCTTTGTAATTGGGGCATAGTAAATTTAGCAGGCAATAATTCAAACAATAATGGATGAAGCGCTGCATTGTAGCGTAATTTCTCTTTGGCCAGCTCTACAATTTTTGTATGGTCAAAAATAAGTTCGGGTAATTTATTGATGGGGAACCAGGCAGGGTGATAATCTTCATTTATTTGCTGCTTGTATTTTTTTATATCGATGAGGGCGAAATAGGCAATGGAAACTGTGCGTTCCACAGCATCCCTCTCTGGGTCTGTAAAGCTATGCAACTGTTCCATATATAAGCCATCAAGGCCGGTAAGGTCTTTTAAAACCCTTGCTGCTGCGCCTTCTGCACTTTCGGTTTCGCTTACAAAGCCGCCTACTAAACTCCACATGCCTTTAAAAGGCTCAAAGCTTCTTTGTATTACCAGTAATTTTAGCTCTTGCCCATCATAGCCAAAAATAATGCAGTCAACGGCGAATAAAAATCTTTTTTGCTGGGAATAACGGCGCATACTTCTTGAATCTTAGTTAATAGTATAGTCTGAGTGACAATTTTAAAATTAAGTAATAAAAATTCATGCCCTTTAATAAAATAAATTAAACCGTGCCTGTCATCATTTTAACCTCACTTCGGCATATGCCCCACTGCTAGCCTGCCGGCCCTCCAAAGGAGGATTTTTAGAGTAAGCCAATTGAAGAGCTTTTATAAATCGCTGGAGACTAGAACCCTCCTTCGGAGGGCAGGGAGGCTGTATTAGCCCGGGCAATAATTAAAATTATTGCCCGGGCCCAGCAAAGAAAAGGTTACCAGAATTTAACGTATAGTGCGGCGATTATCAACAATGTAATAACGATGAGCACTGTTGTTTGTGGCTGTAATTTAAACATCGACTTATCCAGTTCAAATGCTTTTGGATTTATTTTAGGGCCAGCAAAACTAACGGCAATCATTGCTATCATAGTGAACAGGAATGATAGGCCCATACAAATGTGGAATGGTATTTCGAAGCCACCTTTTCCGTTTGGATAAGCAGTGTAGAAAAAAGTATCGTTGCCAAACCAGGCAGGTGCATACTCGTTAAATACTACCGATAAAAGAAAGCCCAATAGTACGCCCACAATTGCTGCAGCACCTGTTGTACGTTTCCAAAACATACCCAGAAAAAACATAGCGAATACACCAGGGCTAATAAAGCCGGTATATTTTTGGATGTAAGTAAACCCACCTACGCCGCCTATGCCTAATAAATCGTTCCAGGTAAATAATACTGCCAGTAACATGGCCGCAAATACGGCTATCCTTCCGGTGTATACTTGCTTCCTTTCGTCGGCATCTTTCTGGATATATTTTTTATGGATATCCAGCGTATAAATGGTGGAGATACTATTTACTTTACCAGCTAGCGATGCTACAATAGCAGCGGTTAAGGCAGCAACTGACAACCCCTTTAAACCGGTGGGCAAAAAGGTTAGTATGGCTGAATAAGCACCATCTTTACCACCTGTCAACTGCGGCAAATGGTTGCTTTTGTATAAAACAAAAGCAGCAATACCAGGCAACATAACAATAAGCGGCATAAATAATTTGAGTATGCCGGCAAATAAAATACCGGTGCGTGCGGTCTGTAAATCTGCGCCCAGTGCACGCTGTGTGATGTATTGGTTACAGCCCCAATAATTTAAATTAATGATCCATATACCAGCTGCGTAGGAAAGCAGGCCTGGAAAGGTAAGGTACTTGTTGATATCATTTTGAGAAGATGTGGCCGTTGGCTTGGGGATGATCATTTTAAAATGTTCAGGCGCTTCGTGCATCAGCACTTTAAAACCAGCAATGGCATTTTGCCCTACACCAAAGTGCTCCCCTACAGTTGTAAGGGCTATATAAGTTGTAACCAGGCCTCCAATAATAAGTACTGCAACCTGTATAACATCGGTGTATGCTACCACCTTCATGCCGCCTAAAGAGATGAGCAATGCAAAGATAGACAGCCCTACCATTATATAATGTAGGTAACCGCCGCCTGCGATGCCATTGATGGCCACCGCACCTAAATACAAAATAGAAGTTAGGTTTACGAACACATATAAAAACAACCAAAATACCGCCATTATTAATGCAACGGATTCGTTATACCTCGTTTTTAAAAACTGAGGCATGGTGTAAATTTTATTTTTAAGGTAAACGGGTATAAACCATACTGCAACAACAATTAGGGCAATAGCGGCCAGCCACTCGTAGGCTGCAACTGCGATGCCTAAGAAAAAACCTTCGCCGCTCATGCCGATAAACTGTTCTGCAGAAATGTTAGAGGCTATTAGCGATGCTCCGATGGCCCACCAGGTAAGCGTACCTTCTGCCAAAAAATAAGCCTTGGCATCATGCTCGTTCTTTTTACGTTTACGGTAAATGCTGTAGCCATAACCTGCCACAATAATAAAATAAACAACGAATACGATGTAATCGGCGAGAGCGAGGTTTTTGTTCATATGCAGACAATTTGTTTTAAACTAAAACTTAAAAATAAATAAGATTGTAATAATAAGGCTATTTATTGATTTGATAAAACACTTCGTTCCAGCGAAGCTCATTTTTAAATTGATAAAGGTTGGTGTTTTTTCCAATGAGCGCAAATTCTATGGAAGCCATTTCTGCAAAATCCTGCAAATTTTCGGCGGTAAGGTTTTGGCTATAGCCTGTGTGGTGCGCTCCGCCGGCAAGTATCCATGCGGCGCAGCCTGTCTTCATATCAGGGTATGGTTTCCACAAAACACGGGCCACGGGTAGCTTTGGCAAATCGTTTATTGGTGCTACGGCTTCTACTTCGTTCACGAGCAAACGAAAGCGGTTGCCCATGTCTATAAGCGAAGCATTTAAGGCCGGGCCTGCGGCAGAATTAAATACCAATCTTACAGGGTCATCTTTGCCACCAATGCCTAATGGATGTACCTGGCAGCTTGGTTTGCCATCTGCGATTGACGGGCAAATTTCCAGCATGTGAGAACCTAAAACCATTGAATTGGCAGGGTCTAAATGATAGGTATAATCTTCCATAAATGAGTTGCCACCTTTCAATCCACTACCCATTACTTTCATGGCACGCACTAAGGCTGCTGTTTTCCAATCGCCTTCGCCGGCAAAGCCGTAGCCCTCTGCCATTAAGCGTTGCGCCGCTATGCCCGGTAATTGCGCCATACCATGCAGGTCTTCAAAAGTATCTGTAAAGCCTTTGTAATTTCCATCTTGTAAAAAGGCACGCATGCCAATTTCTATCTTAGCGGCATCCCTTAAAGAATTATATTTTTCACCACCTTTTAATAGCGATGGCATCAACGTATATTGGTCGCTGTACTCTTCAATCAATGTATCAATGGCCGCATCGCTGGTTTGGTTTATTACCGTCACCAAGTCGCCAATGCCATGGGTATTTACCGCATAGCCAAACTTGTATTCTGCTTCTACTTTATCGCCATCTGTTACGGCTACATAGCGCATGTTATCGCCAAAGCGCACAAACTTAGCGCCCTGCCAATCGTTCCATCCGGCGGCGCTTCGGCTCCATCCATTGAGTTGTTGCAGCACTTCAGGGTCTTGCCAATGGCCTACAATTACTTTTCTGTTGATGCGCATACGGCTAACCATAAAACCAAATTCACGGTCGCCGTGGGCACTTTGGTTAAGGTTCATAAAGTCCATGTCAATATCGTTCCATGGTATGTCGCGGTTAAATTGTGTGTGCAAATGGCACAATGGCTTGTGCAATATTTTTAAGCCACCAATCCACATTTTTGCGGGCGAAAAAGTGTGCATCCAGGCGATGATGCCGATGCAATTTTTATCGTTGTTGGCAGCTGCACAAATACTATAAATTTCTTCGGTTGATTTTACGGTTGGCTTAAAAACTACTGTTACAGGCATTTGCGAAGGGCTGTTTAACGAGGCGGCGATGGTTTGGGAATGTTCCGCTACCAGGCGCAAAGTTTCTTCTCCGTACAAATGCTGGCTGCCGGTTACAAACCAAACTTCAAATGCTTTAAGATCTATCATTGGGTTATATTTTTATTTTTATTTTTTTGCCGGTAAGGCGGTAAGGCGTTTTTAATTATACTTTCTAGTTTGCCGGTAAATTTGTAAGGCGCTTTTAAAAGTGCTTACAACTTTATTTTTTGTATTTCTCTTTTATATTTATATTACCGGCTTACCGCCTCACCGGCAATATTTTATTTTGCAATTAAATCAATGTCTTTAACCGCCTCTGGAAACCACAGCATCATTTCGCCCTTGCCCCTATTTGCCCAGCTGTAATAAGGTATGGCAGTAAAAGGCTGTTGTACGGTGACAACATTTTCGCTGTTGTTTACTATAATTGCAGGCACTTCCGATTTTAAAACCATCACACCATTTAATAACTCAGGCTTAAACTCGCTGGTAAAAGTGGCAGATGCCGGTATAATGATGTTGCTCGTTTTGCCATTGTTATCCGGCCATTCGGCACAATACATTAATGGGCCACGCTGCAGCGCTATCTTGCCTATATCATCTTTTACTTTTTCGTTGGCCACAACCCTTCTTACTTCCATTGGCAGGGTTACTTCTACTTTATCATTTTTTTTCCATGCTTTGCCAATAACGGCATAACCGTGCTCCATACTATAATTCACGGCAACCCCATTTACTTTTATAACAGGCTTGGATGTAGTAGCTGCATTGTTTTGAAACTGGTAAAGCGTGGAAGGTATTGCCTCATTGTTAGCCCAGCCTGGTATACGTACTTTCAAATTAAAAGTGGTGGTGTTTTGTGGGTTGATGGTGAATGTAAGGGTACCATCCCAAGGGTAATTATTTTGCTGGCTAACCTGTACATTTTTGTTGCGGATAATAAAGTTGGCGTTGCTGGCAATAAACAGGTTGATGTATAAATTATCATCTTTTTGCGCATACATATAACCAGGTATAGAAGGTATAAGCCTTGCCAAATTGGTAGGGCAGCAAGAGCATTCGAACCAGCCAGAGCGTGTTGCTTCCATATCCTTGTGCAGAAAGCTATTTTTAATCTGCATGGCATTGGTGTAAAAGAAAGATTTACCATCTAAGCCAACGCCGGATATCAAGCCATTGTACAAAGATTTTTCCAGTATGTCCATGTACTTGGCATCGCCATGCAGCAGGAACATGCGGTAGTTCCAATAAACGTTAGCGATAGCAGCACAAGTTTCGTTATAGGCAGTTGCATTGGGCAGTTCATAATTGCCGCCGAACCTTTCTCCATCACCGATAGCGCCTACGCTTCCTTGTACATACATCTTCTTTTCTACTACGTTTTCCCAAATTTTATCAATGGCATGCAATAAGCTGTCATCGCCTGTAAGTGCCGCCACATCAGCCATTGCGCTGTATAGGTAACCCGCACGTACGGCATGCCCTTCTGCTTCGTCCTGGTTATTTACCGGCTTATCATCCTGCCAGTAAGAACCATTTTTAAAAACATCTTTACTGTTAGGGTCGTAGCCATTGTAGTGGCCGCGCTCTTCAATAAAAAATTTAGCGGTAGATAAATATTCTTTTTTACCAGTAATGCGGTACAGCTTTACCAAGCCCATTTCTACAATTTCATGGCCTGGTGCTACATGCTTTTTTTCAGGGCCAAAAACGGAGCAGACAAGGTCTGCATTTTTTAACGCAATGTCTAATAAGTTCCTTTTTTTAGTGGCTAAATAATGAGCGGCCGCAGCTTCGTATAAATGGCCGGCGTTGTATAATTCATGGCTCAATTCCCTTTCTTTTTCCCACCTTTCTTTACCTGCCCATGCATGCGGCTTAGTGGGGTCAATTGTACGGGCGGTGTATAAGTATCCATCGGGTTCCTGCGCCTTTGCTACAATGGCAATCAGCGAATCTACATAAGCCTGCAGCTTTGCATCCGGGTGCACCGCCAGCGAAAAAGATGCACCTTCAATCGTCTTATAAATATCGGTATCATCAAAAGGGAATGTAGTGCAAAATTTGCCTTGCTTTTTTGCGGCCATCTCAAAATTCTTTACCCTGCCAGTACTTTCGCAACGCTCAAAAGATGCAGGGATTGTGACCGTCCGATTAATTTCTATCCTCGGCAGCCAAAAATTATCAGCAAGTTTTACCCGTGTAAAATCAACGGCTTGTATGGGATAATCTTTTTGCTGCGCATGTGCCGTAGCACCCGAAAAAAGCAACGCTAATAAAAGAATTTTTTTCATTTGTAATGAGTTTATTCAAGCTTAGTATATCGTTAATAGTTGTTCCGTTTTTCTACAATGCTTTTTTTGTTGTTCCGGCCAATACAGCAGCTATGTGAAGCTGCGGTGGCGTCGCACTATTTTACATTGGTTCTTTTTTCAGCACCTCCTCAATTTACTACTTCGTTCAATAATTAATATTTTGTCAGGTAGCACATAGCGTACCTATGGCACGCAATACAAATATTATTGTCGATGTTTTCTAGCCGTATTTTGTCCCCAAAGAGACAAGGATACAGTGTATAATATTGCCGTGGAATTATTATTTCCAAGACTCTTCTTACCTCACCCCAACCCTCTTCAAAGGAGAGGGGGCCTGACTCTGTTGCCTTGCTATGGCTTTTTAAATAGCTGGCTTACGCCCTGCTCCATTTGCGGATACACCTCACATCAGCCTACTCCAGGAACCCTCCTTCGAAGGGCAGGGAGGCTGGACCTGGCTGGGCGTGATTTTGCTTACTGCCCATAATAACTATCCGCCCCGTGCTTGCGTTCGTAATGTTTCTTTATCAATGCATCTTTTAGCCTTGGTGCATTGGGGTTTATCTTTTCTGTCAGTAATGCCATCTGTGCAATGGCTTCTAAAACGGCACTGTTGTACACTGCTTTCTCCGGCGTTTTTCCCCAGGTAAAAGGGGCATGGTTACCTACCAATATCATTTCAATTTCTTCATAACTTAAGCCTTTTTCCTTCAGCTCATCCATTATTTGAAAACCAGTTTCGTATTCATAATTGCCTTGTATCATTTCATCGCTCATTGGCGGTGCGCAAGGTATGTCTACCGTGTTATGGTCGGCATGCGTAGTGCCAAAAATAGGAATGCTGCGCAAGCTTTGCGCCCATGCCGTAGCATAGGTAGAATGTGTATGCACTATGCCGCCAATGTTGGGCCAATGCTTGTATAGCACCGCATGGGTCTTTGTATCAGAAGATGGGCGAAGGCTACCTTCTACCGTGTTGCCATCAAAATCAACAATCACCATTTTTGCTGGTGACAGGTTTTCGTAAGGCACGCCGCTGGGCTTGATGGCAAATACGCCCAGGCTCCTATCGGCAGCGCTAACATTGCCAAAAGTAAAAAGCACCAGCCCTAGTTTGGGCAGTTGCATATTGGCATCGTAGGCCGATTGTTGTATGGCTTGGTATTGGCTCATAAAGATGCTGCTTCTAAAATATGTACGGATGTTTTTTCGCTCTCTAAAAATTTACCTAATTGCTGGTAACGGTTATAACGTTTTTTATAGATGGGCACCTTGCTTGCATTGGGTGTGTAGGTAGCATCGAAACCCTGCCCCATAGCTACCATGGCTTCTTCTACCTTACTATAAATACCTGCTGCGGTGGCTGCAAACATGGCTGCGCCTAAAGCACAGGTCTGTTCCGATTTATGGATGCGTATCGGCATGCCTATAACATCGGCCATCATCTGCATAATAAAAGGCGATTTTTTTGCAACGCCGCCAATACCTATCAAACCTTTTACCGGTACACCTTCATCATTAAACCTATCTACAATTGCTTTGGCACCAAAACAGGTAGCTTCTGCAATAGCACGAAAAATACGTGGTGCATCTGTGCCTAAGTTCAATCCGGCAATAGCGCCTTTTAATAATTGGTCAGCATCCGGCGTACGGCGGCCATTTAACCAATCCAGAGCGAGTTCGCTGCTTTCATCCACCGAAATTTTATTGGCCTCTTTGCTTAGTTCGGCTATGATATTGTTGGTAGTTTCTTCAATTAATTTGGCAGCTGTATCCGCATCAATAATGGTTGATTTTGGCAGCAGTTTATGCAACGGCCATGCCAGTACATCCTTAAACCAGGCATACGCATCGCCGAAGGCAGATTGCCCGGCTTCCATGCCCATCATACCAGGTATAACAGAACCTGGTACTTGCCCGCAAATACCTTTTATTAATTTGCCTTCTACCTCTTCCATTGGTGCTACCAGCATGTCGCAGGTAGAAGTGCCCATTACTTTGCTTAAATGATAGGCTTCTATTTGCCCGCCTACCGCGCCCATGTGCGCATCAAAAGCACCTACGCCGATAATTACATTGATGCTTAGGCCCAGTTTAAGCGCCCATTCTTCAGATAGGTTTCCTACAGATTCTGCAGAAGTATAAGTTTTTGTAAATAATTTTTCTGTAAACCCTTTTAACAATGGCTCCATAGAGGTGAAGAACTCATCTGGTGGCAGGCCGTTATACTCGGCGCTCCACAAGGCTTTGTGGCCTGCGCTGCATACACCACGCTTTAGTTGCTTAGCATCTTTTCCACCGGCTAATAAAAACGGTATCCAGTCGCAATGTTCTACCCAACTGTAAGTGGCTTCCCTTACTTGTTCATCTACCCTTAATATATGCATCAGCTTTGCCCAAAACCATTCGCTGGAGTATATGCCGCCTACAAATTGCAGGTAATTTATAGCAAACTTTTTGGCGTGTTCATTTATTTCTGCTGCTTCTGCGGTGCTGGCATGGTCTTTCCATAAAACAAACATAGCGTTAGGGTTATTGGCAAAAGCTGGCAGCAGGGCCAATGGCGTACCCGTTTCATCAACAGCAACTGGCGTTGAGCCAGTAGTATCTATTGAAATTGCTTTTACTTTAGCCGCAATGGCAGGGCCAGCTTGTAACAGGCAGCTTTTAATGGTATATTCCAGCCCTTCCACATAATCTAGTGGGTGCTGGCGAAACTGGTTAAGCGACGCATTGCAAAACAAGCCGTCTTTCCAACGGGGATAATAAAAAACCGCAGCGGCAATTTCGTTTCCGTCGGCAGCATTTACAAGTATAGAACGTACGGAATCTGTTCCATAATCTACTCCTATTACATATTGATCATTCATAATTGGCAGGCAATATTTACGTAAATATATTATTATTTGTAAAAATGACAATTATTTAAGGCAATTATTTTTACAAGCTTTCTTATTTGGCAAAAAAATGGGTTAAAGCCAATTGGTTAAGGTTGGATATAAAACGCTTTTTTTAAGGCCATGGCCTCATCAAATTGATATAGCCTTGGTAGGCCTGTAGCTAAGCTTACATCCACAATGGCAGTTTCGCTGATGTTTTCGAGGTACATCATTAACGCACGTAAGCTGTTGCCATGTGCCACTATCAAAATATTTTTGCCGGCACTTAGCTTGGGCAGTATTTCGTTTTTGTAATAGGGCACTACCCTGTCGTAAGTATCTTTTAGGCTTTCACCATTGGGCGGCACTACATTGTAACTACGCCGCCATAAAAGTACTTGTGCTTCCCCATATTTTTTTATAGTTTCTGCCTTGTTAAGCCCTTGTAAGTCGCCGTAACGCCGTTCGTTTAACGCAGCATCCCGGGTGATGGGCAATAAAAAGTTGCCGGTAGTTGTTAGAATAATTTGCAAGGTATCAATCGCTCTTTTTAATACGGAGGTATAAGCCGCATCTAATGGATACCCTTTTATCAATACGCCTGCATTTTTTGCTTCTGCCTTTCCTGCAGCGGTAAGGCCAATATTTGTATCGCCGGTAAAGCGGTTTTCGAGGTTCCATTCAGATTGTCCGTGGCGTATGATGATGAGATTAGGCATGCCGCAAAAATAGTTTGAAAAGATTTTTGAAGCGGAAGATTTTGAAGGAAGTGTGCCCTCAGAAAGAATTATACAAACGATTTATAAACGCTATGTTGCACTTGGCCAGTATATTGTACGATACTGCCCTTAAAATTGTTTCATGATAATTAAACTGCTTAACAAACCGTATGCTGCTGTAGCATTTTCCTGGCTGATACTTGCTATTGTATTTGCACCAATTTTCTATGCTGATTATGCTTACATGGATGATGCACATTTTTTATGGCATAATGGCGATCATTCTAACTATAATATTTTTTTTTCGTAGGGAAGATGGTTGACAGGTATCCTTTTAAACAAATTCTTTTCCAGCATATCAACAATTGCCAACATAAAAATTTTACGGGTATTTGCTTTTATTTCATGGCTGCTTTTTTTATCCGATTTTTTTTAGGCTGGAAAAAAATGGCAATTGCTGATTGGTTTCGAAAACAAGCTACTTTTTGTTAGTGGCATTTATATTGCCTGCTCGCTCTCTGTAGGCATCTACATTGGTTGGGCCGCTTGTTTTGAAGCAGGCATAGCAACGCTGCTGGGGTTATGGGCCGGGCATTTATTTTTTGCATATTTAATGCAAAATAGAGTATCTAAAATTACCTCCAGGACTGTTTTATTATTGCCTGCAGTAATGGGCATTAGTTCGCTTTACCTGTACCAGCCAGCGTTTGGTGCCTGTTTTATTCCCTTTGCCTTTTACTTGATCAACAAAAATAATTGTCGGATTATAAATTTTTGTTTAACGGTACCGTTTATTATTTTATAATTATTGTTGTTTATTACATCTCTTTTTTATTATCATTAAAAATTGGGGCCGTAGCTGCCAGTGACCGCACAACTATTTCAACAGATGTTTTAGGCAAGCTTAGTTTCTTTTTTGGCGTTCCATTATCGCAGGCATTTAGTTTTAATTTTCTATTAAATACGCACAGCATTATATCGCAGGCATTGCCCATTACAATGATGTTATTGTGGGTTGCTGCTTTTTTACAAACGAACAAAACAAAGCCCATAAACAAACTTTTATTCATCAGCAGTTTTATAGCCATCTGCATGTGTATCTACCTGCCTGTTTTAGTAGGCAGAGAAAATTTTGCTTCTTACCGTATTATGTTTGCTTTCAATTTTGTGGTAACCCTTTTACTGATTGATACCATCCTAACACTTCATACTTCTAAAAATAAAAATCATTTTTTCAGTGGTTTTAGTTTGTTGC
Organism: Ferruginibacter sp.; assembly: GCA_025351645.1. GTDB lineage: Bacteria > Bacteroidota > Bacteroidia > Chitinophagales > Chitinophagaceae > Ferruginibacter. The sequence continues at coordinate 5,457 of JANXVN010000141.1, read as the reverse complement.
TTTTCAGGCGTTGCTTATAGAAATTTTAGGTATAATTTTATTGCCCCATTGCAACAAGAATATCAATTGGTAAACAATGCTTTCAACAAAAATTATCATACTGGCATTGATACCATTTATTTTTTAAGCCCAGCAGAGAATGCTTTTTACAAACCGTATGGCATTGTTTCTTATAAAGATAAGTTTGGCGTACCTTCTACCTTTAAAGACTGGACGCCAGAGCCATTGATAAAACAACTGATACTGGAAAAAACGATGGATAGGCAACAGGCTGAAAAAATAGCCATCATCCAGTTTATAGACAAGGCTTCTTTTGAAGAAGTGAAAAACAAAAAATTGAACGCGCTATATTTTGATACCGGATCTTTGTTTTAGGGAGTGACAAAAAATAACGGCCATCATCTACCAAAACAAAAAAGCCTTGAAAGCTACCGATAACAAGGCTTTCATTATTTACTAATACTGTAGCTTACTTACATTCCTGTTCATTATCCTTAATAAAATAAGATTTATAGCTTTTAGATTTCGGATCCATACACCCTTGCAGGTTTAATATTCTTATGTTGCGGAAATCGACTGGCTGCCCTTCGCTTTGCAAAGCGATAAACCCTTCTTTTAACAGCTTGCCATCCTGCTTAATTTTAGGGTCGTAATTGTTTACCACACCACCGCCAATTTGCGGCTTTGAATATTGCAATACCGTATCGCCATTGATGATATGCGTTATCAACGAATCGCCCAGCACAATAATTTCGCCGGTTACCCATTGCTCGCCATCGTATGTTTTGGAAGTAGAAGGGATACAATGCCGCTCATCTATCTTTCCCTGGAAAACCACATCGGTGCCTGGCGAACACATATTGCCGGTAGGGCGTGGCTTGCCATCTCCCAAGCCGCCCAATAATTGAAACTCGATAGAGATGGGCCAGTCCTGGTCTTTAGGCATTGTTTTAGGGTGTTGCGAGTGAAACATTACGCCACTATTTTTTATCGTGTATTCAGGAGCATCTTTGCGCCACTCGCCTACAATGCGGTATTCAAAAACCAAATGGTAATAGGCAAAAGGCTGTTTGTAATACAGGTGCCCAAACTGTTCGTGAAAGCTGTCGTACTGCTCGTACCGCACCTTTATCATGCTATCTTCTACCCTAAATGTATTGCCATAATTATCGCCTGTTTCATGGTGGTTGACCTTTGCTACCCAATCATTTATATCCTTACCGTTAAAGAGTGTTTGCCATTCTTTTTTGTCGAGGCTAGTTTGGGCAGATGCCTGTATCATAAAAAAAAGTAAAATGGCTAGTGAAAAATACTTCAGGTTAATAGAGCGTTTCATCGTTTATTTTTTTAAGCAATCATCTAATAGCGAACCTTGAGAATGGGACAATGGATTATATCGTTTTTAAAAACATACAGCGGCATAAACATACCATTAAATTATACTGTTTAATTAAAGAAGGATTATTTATTTATCTTTTAAAAAATTACCGGGAAGAAAAAAGAAAAAAGTCTTACAAAAAAAGCCCCAAAGCAAACGCTTCAGGGCTAAGTGTTTTTACCAGTACTGGAGAAGGGAGTTGAACCCTCACTCGCCTTACAGCGAACAGGATTTTAAGTCCTGCGTGTCTACCAATTCCACCACTCCAGTGACACATACCAACTCAATTAAGAGGCGGTGATAGAAAAAAAAAGCAGATAACAAAAGTTATCTGCCTAATTTCTGAGCGAAAGACCGGGCTCGAACCGGCCACCTCGACCTTGGCAAGGTCGCGCTCTACCAAATGAGCTACTTTCGCATTTTTGAAGCTATTGCTTCTGTACCTGTAAGAACTATTTGTTTTTCGGATTGCAAAAATAAGGTTTCAATCCGAACTACAAAACTTTTTTATTTATATTTTGGATTGTACAAAGTATTTTCCGGAACCGCTACTTCTGGCTTGCCCTTGTAGCGATGCTGGTACATACTAAGGCAACCGCCTAAAATTAATGCTACCACCATAAATATTTGGCAATACCACAAAAAACGTGATGATGATACCCAGTTGTGAGCGAAATCTTTATCTGAATTGTCAATTATTTCTTGCTGCATTAGTCTTTTATTTTGCGACCACAAAAATAAGGCTTGTGTTGCAAAAAAAATTATTTGTTGTTAATAATTTCTGAAAACAGTCTTTTCTTTTTTATAAAGTGTTGCCATACAATAGCACCATCGTACCAGCCATTTACTTTTCCCATTTTTGAAATTGGAAAAACAGATTTCTTTTTATCAACCAATAACCACTTTATAAAATGGTACGCTGCTTTTAGGATTGCTTTAGCGCCTTTAGCATTACCAGCAGCTAACTCTTTAAATGCAGCAAGTGTATCCAGCAATAACCTTAGGGGCAGCTTCCATAAAGCTACCAGCAATGGCAAATTTTTTGCCAGCATTATCAGGTTGTTCCTAAAATTAAGGTAAGTTTTTTGGGTGCTGCCCTGCGGCAACGTTCCGCCGCCAACATGGTACACAACCGATGCCGGCTGCACATATACTTTATAGCCTGCCAGTTGCAGGCGCCAGCAAAAATCCACCTCTTCCTGGTGGGCAAAAAAGTATCCGTCCAAACCGCCTAATACATGGTACATATCTGCCCTTACAAACATAGCTGCGCCGCTTGCCCAAAAACACGGTTGCGCCTGGTTGTACTGCCCGGTATCTTCTTCAATATTTTCAAAAAGCCTTCCCCGCGCAAAAGGGTAGCCGAGGCTATCTATCCACCCACCGCTTGCACCGGCGTACTCAAATAAATGCTTATCTGCGTAGCTAAGTATTTTAGGCTGGCAAGCGCCAATAGCTGCGTTGCTTTCCATTAGCTCAATAATAGGCTCTATCCAGCCTGGCGTAACTTCTACGTCGCTGTTTAGCAAAACATAATAATCGCTAAATACCTGTTGCAGTACTGTATTGTAGCCTTTTGCAAAACCTTCGTTGGTAAGGTTTTCAATAATTTCTACCTGCGGGAAATGTTCTTTTAAAAGTTTAATTGAGCTGTCTGTAGAAGCATTATCAGCCACAATAAACCTGGCATTAGTATAAGTAGATGCTAACAGCGCTGGAAGGAATTTCTCCAAAAAAATTTGCCCGTTCCAGTTCAATATCACAATGGCCACTGATGGGTTTTGGTTGCCTGCATCATTGCTATCATTATAATTGCCTGCATGTTGCATGTGGCCGGTGTATCCTTTCATTAGTTATTTGCCGTGTTGCTTTTTGTATGTTTCAGCGCAAACTTACTTCATTTTACAGGCAGCATTTCTTATTTTATATTTGATAACGATATTTTATATTTACAGATGTTTACTCAAATTTTTAACTGGCGTACCGGGTTAGCTGCTATTGCTATTGCCATAGTTAGTGCTACTATTTTTTACAGCAACTACCTGGCAAAGAAATTAGCCATTGAGGAAACGCAAAAAATAGAGCAATGGGTAGAGGCAGTTAAAGATATCAGCAACCCAAACATAGCACCCACCAACCTTTCCGGAAAAATTTTGATTGAGAATAATAAGGATATCCCGATGATAGCGGTAAATGAAAAAGACAGCATCTTCGAAAGCAATAACCTTGATTCTTTCAAAATAAAAAATGATAATACTTACCTGTGGGGCAAGCTAAAAGAATTTAAAAAACTGCACCCGCCAATTAACTGGATAAACCCCATGGATACCTTGCAGACCAACCGTTTATATTATGGCGAATCTGCGTTGTTGAAGGGCGTACGGTACTATCCCATCATACAATTATTTATTGTAGGCCTGTTTATCATCATCACTTTAATTGCCATTACCACCCGTAATAAATCTACCGAAAACCAGGTGTGGGCGGGCATGGCGAAAGAAACGGCCCATCAGTTAGGCACGCCACTCTCCTCTTTACAGGGATGGGTAGAATTATTAAAAGACCACATCGGCAGCGAAAAGATAGCCACAGAAATGAGTAAAGATGTAGATCGCTTAAAACTGGTAAGCGACCGTTTTGGCAAAATTGGCAGCACGCCACAATTAGAAGAAATGAATGTGGTAGAGCAAGTAGAAAGCATGGTGGCATACATTAAAAGACGTTCGCCAAACAAGGTAAGCTTTGGCATCAATACTTTTGGGGAAACCGTTATCAATGCCATGATAAATGCGCCCTTATTTGATTGGGTAATTGAAAATTTATTAAAGAACGCACTGGATGCCATGGAAGGAAAAGGCAGCATTAACATCACCATAAAAAGAGAAAATACTGAATTACTGATTGATGTTACCGACACCGGCAAAGGCATCAGCAAACCCAATTTTGCCAAAGTTTTTAACCCTGGCTTTACTACAAAAAAGCGTGGCTGGGGCTTGGGCTTAAGCCTCTCTAAAAGAATTATCGATCAATACCATAAGGGAGAATTATTTGTAAAATCGTCTGAAACCGGTAAGGGTACTACATTTAGGATAGTCCTAAAAAAATAATCCCGGCCCATAAGCCAGGATCATTTTGTGCGGCAAAGGAGATTCGAACTCCCATGCCCTTACGAGCGTTACCACCTCAAGGTAGTGCGTCTACCAATTTCGCCATCGCCGCAGAGAATCTGCAAATTACTGCAAAAAATAATGACGCACAAAACTTATGTTAACTGAAGATTTATGTTACCCCACAATTATATTCTGCACAAATGTATTTGTTCCATAGGAACATTTTGTGGGTAGAAAAGGGATGCGAATTAATTATTTTCGTTCCATCGGAACGTTTGGTGCTTTTGTATTAAATTGCTTTTTAATCCTACATACTATGGCAAATAGTTATACCCAAATCCACATTCAATATGTATTTGCAGTAAAGTACAGAACAGCGCTTATTGGCAATGACTGGAAAGAAAAATTGCATCAGTATATTACCGGAATATTTCAGGAAAACAAACATAAGATGCTGCAAATAAATAGTATGCCAGACCATGTACATATACTTATCGGGATGCGGCCGGATCAATCAATTTCTTCCCTTATTCAAAATGTAAAAACAGAAAGCAGTAAATGGGTAAAAGCACAACAGGTAACTGAAAAACCTTTTGCATGGCAGGAAGGCTATGGTGGTTTTTCTTATTCCAAAAGCCAGGTAGATGACGTAATCAGGTATATTCAAAATCAGGAAATACACCACAGGAAACATACATTTTTGGAAGAGTATAGGAAAATTTTGACTGCTCTTGAAATAGATTGGGATGAAAACTATATTTTTAAAGAGCTTGAATAGTAAGCACGAGGCGTTCCGATGGAACGCTTATCATAAATTGATTATTTTTCTACCCACGAAATGTTCCTACGGAACATGAATATCCAGGCGTTATAATTAGATATTATTTATACTTTTAGAAAAACGTGACCGATTTTTCCATTTCAATAAATACATTGTTACTAATAACAGTAATCTCAGACAAGCAATTT
>JANXVN010000133.1 GCA_025351645.1 Ferruginibacter sp. | reverse complement strand
TAACATCTCCGATTTTTCTGTTTTGGGAAAGCTTACGCTTAGTACAGTGTACAAGCTTTCTCCAAAAACATCGCCGTTAAACCCTGTGCCAGCAACATTTTGCTGCAATGCATCATGCATATATTTTTTAAGGCTGCCAATATAAGTACTGTCTTCCTTTTGTGTAGCTGTAGCTATTTCCAGCGCTTTTGCAAAGCCAACTATACCATATAAATTTTCTGTGCCCGCACGCATATTACGCTCTTGCCCGCCACCATGTAGGTAAGGCTTAATGCGCACATTTTCGTTGATGTATAAAATACCAACACCTTTTGGCCCATGAAATTTATGTGCCGCACCAGTAATAAAATGGACCGGCGTATTACGAAGGTCGAATGGAAAATGTCCAACTGTCTGCACCGTATCACAATGAAAAATGGCGTTGTGCGTTTTGCATAAATTGCCCACTGCGTGTATATCCAATATGTTACCAATTTCATTATTAGCATGCAGCAGTGTAACCAATGTTTTTTCTGGCGAAGCCAATAATAATTTTTCCAAATGCTGTAAATCAATATGCCCGTTTGGCAACAGTTTTACATAGCTCACTTTAGCCTCGCCCTGGCTCTGCAGGTATTCTACCGTATGCAGGGTTGCATGGTGCTCAATGGCAGATGTGATGATGTGCTTGCAACCAAGGTCCCTTACGCAGGCCGTTATTGCAGTGTTGCTGCTTTCTGTTCCGCCACTGGTAAAAAATATTTCTGCGGGATGTGCATTTAATATTTTTGCCACGCTTTTCCTTGCTTGCTCAATAGCCATTTTTGTTTCTCTTCCATAAGAATAAATGGAAGACGGGTTACCAAATTTTTCTGTAAGGTAAGGCATCATTGTTTCCAGTACGATGGGGTCTAGCGAAGTTGTCGCGGCATTATCAAAGTATATCCTATTCATGTGTTAAAAGCCACAAACCCCTGTGGGGGCTTGTTAGCAGCATTTATATTTTTAAATAAATTTTGTTAGGCGTCTTATAAATAGAGCAAGCAGCCTGACAATCAAAAAATTTTTAAATTACTTCGTGAATATCTTTCATCAGCCTTTTAGCAATATTATCGGCTGTAGTCTCAAAATTACTTTCAGCATAAATACGTATTATTGGCTCTGTATTGCTAGTACGTAAATGCACCCAGTCATTATCAAACTCAATCTTTAACCCATCTTCCGCATTAATGGGCTGGTTCTTATACTTGTCTTTAATTTTTTCAAATATTGATTGTACGTTAATGTTTTTTTCAAGCGTTATTTTATTCTTGCTAATAAAATAACCTGGGTAGGTATTGCGTAATTGCCGGGCACTTTTTTTACTGTTGGCCAGGTGGGTTAAAAATAATCCAATGCCAATTAATGCATCCCTACCGTAATGAAGGTCGGGTATAATAATACCGCCATTGCCTTCTCCACCAATTACTGCTTTAACTGCTTTCATTTTATTAACTACGTTTACCTCTCCTACTGCGCTGCTAAAATATTCGCCGCCGTGCTTAAGGGTAACATCTTTTAAAGCCCTTGTAGATGACATGTTGCTGACTGTGTTGCCTTTTTTGATGCTTAGCACATAATCGGCCACTGCAACCAATGTGTATTCTTCGCCAAACATGCTGCCATCTTCACAAACAAAACATAAGCGGTCAACATCAGGGTCTACGGCTATGCCAAGGTGTGCATTATTTTTTAACACTTCATTGCTAAGGCCTGTTAAATGCTCTGGCAAAGGCTCGGGGTTATGGGCAAACTTTCCGTTTACTTCACCGTTTAATACAATGATATCTTTTACGCCTAAAGCTTTTAGAAGCGCTGGCACTGCAATGGCGCCGGTGCTGTTAACGGCATCCAATACAATTTTAAATTTTGCTTTTTTAATGGCAGCCACATCTACCAGTTCATAATTAACAACTGCATCAATGTGTTTTTGTAAAGCCGTATCATCGGTAGTAGTATGCCCAAGCTTATCAACTGAAACAAAATTAAAATCTTCAGCAGCGGCTATTTCCAGCACTTTCATGCCTTCTTCGCCATTAATAAATTCACCTTTGCTGTTTAGTAATTTAAGGGCATTCCATTCTTTTGGGTTGTGGCTTGCGGTTAGGATAATGCCACCCGCCGCGTTTTCAAAAACAACCGCCATTTCTACCGTAGGTGTTGTGCTGTAATCTAAATCTACCACATCAAAGCCAAGTGCGTTAAGGGTGCTTATTACCAGGCTTTTTACCATGGCGCCGCTAATACGGCCATCACGGCCAATTACAATTTTTCTATTCGTACTTTCCCTCATCAGCAAAGTACCATAAGCCGCAGTAAATTTTACTACATCCAATGGAGTAAGGTTATCGTTGGTTTTTCCGCCGATTGTTCCCCTTATCCCCGATATGCTTTTTATTAATGCCATTTTTCGAAAAAATTATAATGAAAGACAAAGATAAACATCCCAGCTTAATTGCATAGGGTGCAATTATAATTGTGCAATAAATAACGCAACCGGTTGAGTGGCTTGAAATAAATAATACAAAATGTGTTGTGCCGTAGTACTATTGGCTGGTTTCTTTTACAAATACTAGCCGGGCCCTATCTGCAGTGTAAATTTTTTGAAAAAAATCGGCCATGGCAACTGCATCTGCCGCAGGATAATTCCCTCCATTTTTTTGAAGGTTGCGTACATAAATAATTTTGCCGGCTGATAATATAAAACTGCAGCTATAGCTGCCAAATTTTGTATCGAGCGAAACATTTGCTGGCACGCTTTCGGGCTTATATCCTACAGGGATACTAATTTCTACAGAATCGATATCAATAAAAGGCGCTGATAGCTTAATATCAAACTTACGTGTTGCGGCATTATTTATTTTGGACGATGACCTATTTAAAACGTTAGGCAGCAAAAAAAGCCTTTTGCCACTGATGGCGCAATAGTTATTAGCCGTTAATGCAAGTGTTTCTGTAATTACCGGCAATGGGCTTTTTTCTTCTTTGTAATCAAAATTACTAATATCGTACGACGGGATACTAAACCTGGTTTTTAATATTTCGGCCAACCTATCCTTAGATACGGCTGCCAATAAACCATGCAGGTCATCTTGTTGTTCTGCCCTATAAGTTGTAATAATGCTTGCCGCTAACTGTCCTTCTTGATTTACTGTAGCGGTAATTTTCCGTGTTTGCAGGTTATCATTTTTTTTATATACAGGTGTGTTTACCAGCGTACCGCCAGCCTCATCTATTAGCAGCGCTTTTCTATTGCAGGTAAAGCTGCCGAGGTAACCCATGGGCATTGTTTGGCTGGTGCATTCCAGCCACACGGTATCAGTTGGTTGCGGTATGCAAATAATGATATGGTTAAATTGGTTGGATGGAAAATCTGGCAGGAATGCATTCTTATTATCACCTGCTTTTATTAAGGTGTAATATGCTTTAATGCCTGCCTCTTTCAACAAAGAATGCATGTAATTACTTAGTGCCTTGCAATCGCCATAACCTTTTGTGGCTACATAAACCGCATCAAACGTTTGCCAGCCACCAATACCTAGCTGTACGCTTATATAGTGCGTATTGCGTTGCATAAATTCGTACAATACTTTTATTTTTTCTTTTGCTGATGGTATGTTATCAATTAGCTGGTGCACTTGTTGTTTAATATTATCTGGCAATACATCCCGGTTTAAATTAAGCCTGTACATAAATAGCCCGAAGCTTTTCCAATCCACCATATTGCCGGGGTAATGCTGTATCTCAAAATCTGATGGCGCTAAAAAAACAGCAGGTGTTATTTCGTACCATTCAGGCTCAAATTTTTCTTCTTCTAATGCTGGCAATTTTTCTACGCCCCACTCATAAATAAGTGATTGTTTTTCTGTACTTATTTTAGGAGCAGCAGCATAATTAAATGTTTTGAACCGTAGCTTATAATCCAGTGGGCATTGTACTATTAGCTTACTTTTTTCTACAGCATATTTATCTCCTTCTATAGGTATCCACTTCGGAAAGTAAAGTATTCCCTTCAATTCAATAGCACTTTTATATTCAATCGTGTACGGATAAAGCTTGCAATTAAAATCATGCATCTTCAGCCTATTATCATCTGCCAAGGAAGATTCGCTTGTGCCCGAAATATCTTTAACATCGCTATTTTTAAGAGTCCGCACCTTTTTACCGGTAGCATCGTATAATGCGCCATCAATATCTTTTATATTTATCAACTGGTCGTACTGCTCTACAAACCTTGCTGCCTCATCGCCACCTGCGTTCATTATTGTAAGCGCATATTTATGGTAAATAATTGCCTTGCCAGCATCTTTAACCTCTATCCTAATTTCTTCCATCCGTTTTATTACATCTGCATTTGGCAACAGTTCAGGTGCAATTAATTTGACATCATAATTATTTTGGGCAAAAGCATTTGCCAGGCAAAAAATATTCACAACTATTATTACAATATATTTCTGCATGGTTATTTCTTTTTAAACACAATTTGCTCCGCATGTTTTTTTACTACGTAATCAAAAAAATTTCTTAAAGATTCATAATCTTCCGGGGCAAAAGTTGCTTTATATAATTTTACCCTGGTACGTAAATTTATCTGGTTGTCAAATTTTTCAATCAAATACTCAAAAAATCCATCGCCATCATTGAGGGATACCTTGGCAGATTTTGGCAGTTCATCAACCACATACCCTTCAGGTACTTCAATCTGAAAAATATAAGTTTCGTCCATCTGGTAAGGCATCTCTACAGGATATTTTCTTTCGGCCGATTTAAAAAAATTCTCACTATACCCTTCCTTCAACATTGGATTAAAATAGATGAGGCTGTTATCGCCATTGCTTTCAACAGCTATAGCATGAGACATCTTTAACGGCAGCTCGTAATTTTTTTCGTCCTCGTATTGTATACCGCTAATGGATAAGTCACCAGTGTAAGATTCCTTTAATTTCGTCTCAAACGCTTCTTTGCCATTATCAATAAATTTTTTGCGTATCTCGCAAGATTCATAATAGCCAAGGTTTGTATTAAATGTACCCGACCATGACCCTGGCTTTTTTTCTTCGCTAAAAAGTATGACGCTAGTAAGTTTTTTTTCCCGCAGGCTATCTGCATAAAAATCTACCGGTGCAATATTATCGTCAATTACCCTGGCCGTTCCGTTATAACAAAACTCTGGCAACTTATTAAAGCCCATGTAAGGTTTTGAGGCATCTAAAAAATAATCAGTACCATCAATTTCAACCTTACAAACAACATAATTAAACCGGTTTATGAGTGGATAAAGAGCATGTGCGTGGCCATTGGTACGGGTACTTAATATTACTGGCGCCGCAGTTATATTATCATGCTTCAACATAGTGGCCAGCAGCATATTTACGTCTGCCACATAGCCGCTTTTTGTCTTAAAGCTTTCTTTCACAGCGGCAGATAAATATAGCCCGTGATTGCCCTTACATTTAATATTATTTTTTACGAATTCAAAAATCTTCTTTGCTTCCTCAAGCTTGGTTGGCGTACCTGCACGTAAAGCTTTCATATCGTCATTTAGCCAGGAATTATCTTTATTAAGCTTTTCGCCAAAATCTGCGTCTTTTAATAAATCTTCGTTAACCTTAACCCAGGAGCCCATAATATCTGTATGTACGCCACCGGGAAACTGCTGGCCTGACATCTGGAATTCGATTTTAGATATATAATTATCGATAGTAGAAGTAAATTTTTCTTCTTTTAATGCAGGTACATTTTTAATAACCCACCGGCTTATTGTATTGTTAGAGGGTATTGAATATGTTTGTGGTGCGGAAGTAGAACCCGACTCGATAACATTATAATTTGTAAACTTTGATTTTGATGTCTTCATATCAAAATTTAAATAGCCTTGCGCCAGAAATACATACTCAAAAAAGCTTGGCAGGTCAAGCTCATATTCGCTCCATACCCTCGGGTAATCGCCTTGAAAAATCCAGGGCTGAAGATTGAATAAAAAATCTGAATGAATAGTGTACGTATATTCAATAATGGACCCTTCCTTTATTGCTGGCATTGTAAACTTTTTCACAATGTGGTTTTTATCTTGCTTATCAGTAAAAATAGTATTTTTATCCAGCTTAGTTTCTACCACAACGCCATTTTCCAGGTTGTACGTACTGGCTTTAAGCCCTTCCATTATTTCTTCTCTATTGGAGGTTGTTTGTATGTACAGTGGTATTTCCACACTTGCCATATCAAACCCTTTTTTATCAATTATTTTTATACGGCGCTTATGCTGGTACACTAAATTAAACCAGCCTTTGCTATTGCCTTCAAAGGAACTGTTGCCAATATCTGCAATAATGATGGCGCCAAGGGTAGTATCTACTTTTAATTTAGAAATACTAAAATCTTCTGGTAAAACATGGTTGAATTTAATATCGGGCTTGTCTTGTGCCGTTGCTAAAAATTGCAGGAGGGTACACAGGATTAGGAGTAGTGGGCGGTTGCTCATTTAAGGCTTAGTTTAAGGTGTAACAATTTAAATATAACACTATTTTTTATTGTGTATAAAATTAAAATGGAGTTACCGTTATGTTAAGCCAATTATTTGGAAGAAAATGATATTACCTATAAACAATAAAGCCTCCATAATGGAGGCTTTATTGTTTATTTTATTGCTTGTGCAAAAGCGAGCTACCAATAGCCCGACGACCTTTCGAAATATATTTATGGAGCATTTAAATTTAATTAATTAAAAAATGTTGTAGCGTCAGGAACCCTTCTTAAGAGGGCTAAGAGAAGGCTTTTATTTCATCTTAAAAGATTCTAAAAATTTAGTAGTAAAATTCCCCTTACGGAAATCTTCGTTCTTCATCAATTGCATGTGGAATGGGATGGTTGTTTTAACGCCTTCGATGATATACTCGCTTAGGGCCCTATGCATGGTATCGATGGCTTCTTCCCTTGTTTGTGCAACCGTAATTAATTTACCAATCATGCTATCGTAATATGGTGGGATCACGTAACCGGCATATACGTGGCTATCGACCCTTACGCCATGGCCACCGGGCGTGTGCAGCACTGTAATTTTACCAGGGCTTGGGCGAAAATCATTGTAAGGGTCTTCTGCATTAATCCGGCACTCAATGGCATGCATTTGGGGGTAATAATTTTTGCCGCTTACCTTGTGGCCTGCCGCTATTTTTATCTGTTCTTTTATCAAATCGTAATTAACTACTTCTTCCGTAACGCAATGTTCTACCTGTATGCGGGTATTCATTTCCATGAAGTAAAAGTTGCGGTTCTTATCTACCAAAAACTCAATGGTACCAACGCTTTCATAGCTAATGGCGCTTGCTGCTTTAATGGCCGCATTGCCCATTTCTTCCCGCAATTCATCTGTCATAAAAGGTGATGGGGATTCTTCAACTAATTTTTGGTGCCTGCGCTGGATGGAGCAATCACGTTCGCTTAAATGGCAAACGTTGCCAAACTGGTCGCCAGCTATTTGTATTTCTATATGCCTTGGTTCTTCCACAAATTTTTCCATGTATATCCCATCGTTCTTAAACGATGCAGCGGCTTCCGTTTTGGCATTGTCAAAAGCTTTTTCCATCTCGCTTTCCTGCCATACAACCCGCATGCCTTTACCACCGCCACCGGCAGTTGCCTTCAAAATTACAGGGTAGCCAACTTCGTTTAGGGCAAGCTTTTTTGCCTGCTCTACGCTTTCCAATAATCCGCCGCTGCCGGGTACTACTGGCACGCCTGCTTTTATCATTGTTTCCTTAGCCGTTATCTTATCGCCCATGGCATTTATCATGTCTGGCGTTGGGCCGATAAACTTAATGCCATGGTCGGCACAAATTTGTGCAAATTTGGCGTTTTCGGCTAAAAAACCGTAACCTGGATGGATAGCATCTGCGTTAGTAATTTCTGCCGCCGCCATAATGTGCGGTATGTTCAGGTAAGAATCCATGCTGGCAGGCTTACCGATACAAACGGCTTCATCCGCAAATTTTACATGCAGGCTATCTTTATCGGCGGTAGAATAAACGGCCACTGTTTTAATGCCCATTTCTTTACAGGTACGTATTACACGCAATGCAATTTCTCCGCGGTTGGCAATCAATATTTTTTTGAACATAGTAAAATAAATTTGAAAATGACTCAATGTGAAAATGGCTCAATTGGGGCACGTTTTAGTTCCCCAATAACCAGAGTCAAAAAATGAAGAAACTTAATAAATAACTAAATGGTGATTTCTTTTTAGAGGTAGATATAATTTTGCCTAAGACTTTATTTACTTCTTCCAACTTTGCTTGAGGTAAAGTGCAATCAGGATAATTATTAGCATACTGACAAAGCCAGTATTGTGCTTCCTCTGCCTCTTTTGCCGCTATTTTCATTTTATGTATAAAATTAGCTTTGCTTTCTGCATTTTGTGCTTCCATGGCATTAGCACCAATGGAAGTACCGGACCTGTATAGTTGCCTCGCAATAATATACTTTCGATCTGCCTCTAATTGCTCGCAGTACTGAATAATCATCAATGAAAAATCAAAAGGCAACTTTAAAATAGGGTTGCTATCAAATAATTCTTTTTTCATTTTTGAATTTTACATTAAAGAAGCGTTAAATGATTCCAGTTGCACAAATTTTCACATTGAGCAATTGGTTCATTTTCACATTAATTAACTAGGATCTACCAAAAACAAAGGCTGGTCGTATTCTACCGGGCTGGAGTCTTCTACCAAAACTTTTACTATCCTGCCGCTTACTTCGCTTTCAATTTCATTAAATAGTTTCATGGCTTCAATAATGCACACTACTTTGCCAGAGGTTACTTCGTCGCCTACGTTTACAAAAATTGGTTTATCAGGGCCAGACTGGCGATAAAACGTGCCGATCATCGGGCTTTTTATGGTAATGTAATTATCTGTTTTTGAAATCTCGGCTGGCGGTGGTGGTGTGGTGGCTGGTGCTACCTGAGGGGCTTGTGGTAATTGTTGCTGTGGGGCGGGGCTATACATTTGGCCTTGCTGGCCTCCGGTGATGATATTTTGTACCGGGTCTTTTTTTTGCTTCACCGTAATTTTTATTCCTTCTTCTTCTATCGTAATCTCGCCAATATTGGTTTTATTGATGAGCTTTACTAATTCTTGAATTTGCTTTATGTCCATATTGAAAAATTAAATGGTTTTTTATTAGATCGGGCGGCTAAGGTAGGTAATGATTTATTAATATAGCCAATTTAAAAAAATAAGAAAAACTTAAAAATCGTTCAAAAAGGGTAAAATTGGATTAAAAAACTCATAAAAACGGGCAAAAATGCCTAAATTTTATAAAATTAAAAAAGGACTGATTCTTTAAAACCAATCCTTTTTTACAAAAATATATGTTTATTGTTCCTTTACTCGTTCTACATATTCACCGGTTTTTGTATGTACGCGAATCAATTCTCCCTCGTTTACAAACAAGGGTACATTTACTGTAGCGCCGGTTTCTACTGTGGCAGGCTTTAAGGTTTTAGTAGCTGTATCGCCTCTCATGCCTGGTTCGCTATAGGTTACCAGTAGCACAATCTTGTCTGGCAATTCAACGCCCATTGGCAAATCCGTATCGCCATTTATAAGTACAGAAACTTCCTGCCCGTCTTTTAAAAACCTTGGCGCATCAACCATAGATTCTGGTACTGTTATCTGTTCAAATGTTTCCACATCCATAAAACTGTAGCCGGTATCATCTTTATATAAGTACTGGTATGTCTTCTTTTCTACACGTACCGGAAAAATAACTTCGCCGCTGTTCCAGGTAAGTTCAATGGTACGGCTGTTGTCAACGCCTTTTAATTTTGCCCAAACTTTTGCGGCAGCACGGGCAGTTTTATTTTGCCCAAATTCAATTACCGTGTACAAACTTCCATCAACTTTAATGATAAGGCCTGAGCGCATGTCTGCTGTTGTTGCCATGATTTTTTATGTATTTGCTTGTTTATTTTTTATCGCACTTGCATGCAATCGCCTTATAGCGGGTTGCAAAAGTAGCAATAGTAATGTTAAAACTAAAATTAAAACAAATTTAGCCTCCCTGCCCTCCAAAGGAGGATTCTTAGCTAGTGCTAATTTGAATACCCGTAAAATACCGAATACCCACGAACTCTTCTTTAGAGGGCAGGGAGGCTACTTAACAGTTGTTTTACATTTTAAAAATTAACTTCGCAAAAACTTATAACGTGAAAAAATTCTTATCCCTTATGGCTTTTATCGCCACCATTACAATAGCAAATGCACAGGTAGATTCTTCTGCTAAAAACTTTGCAAAATACCAAAACATACCTTCCTTTAATATTTACACAGTACCCGACAGTACAGGCTTTGCCAACAAAAACCTTGATAAGAAAAAGCCGCTGGTAATTATGTTTTTTAGTCCGGATTGCGACCATTGCCAAAAGGAAACTAAAGAATTGATGGCCTACAAAACAGAGCTGAAGGACGTACAACTTTTAATGCTTTCACCTGCAAACTACCCAACGGTAAAACAATTTTACATTGATTATGGGCTGGCTGCCATGCCCAATATAAAAATGGGGCAGGATGTTAATTATGCATTGGGCAGCATTTACCAGTTACGTACTTTTCCCTCTATGTTTGTGTACAGCAATACCGGTAAATTAGTTAAGGCTTTTGCAGGCAATATTGGCGTGCCTGCTATTTTAGAGGCGCTGAAATAATTTAGGTATGGTTATTACTCAATGTGCTAATAAGCTACCTTTACGGCGCAAAAATATTTTTCTACTTTAAAACATATACAATATGAAAGTTACCGTTGTTGGTGCAGGCGCCGTTGGTGCAACCTGTGCAGATAATATTGCCCGTGCCGCTTTATGCGATGAACTTGTACTATTAGATATTAAACAAGGTGTTGCCGAAGGCAAGGCTATTGATATGATGCAGACCAGCACCCTGCTTGGTTTTGATACAAAAATAATGGGCACCACCGGCGATTATAGCAAAACCGCTAACAGCGATATCGCTGTAATAACATCTGGCCTGCCCCGCAAGCCAGGCATGACGAGAGAAGAACTAATAGGCATTAACGCTGGTATCGTTAAAGGTGTTGCTGAAAATATTTTAAAGTACTCTCCTAACGCCATTATCATCATCATTAGCAACCCGATGGATACAATGACTTACTTAGCATTGAAATCTACCGGCTTGCCTAAAAACAAAATCATTGGCATGGGCGGTACGTTGGATAGCGCCCGTTTTAAATATTATTTATCAACTGCTATGGGTGTTTCACCAAACGACTTGCAGGGCTTTGTTGCAGGCGGGCACGGCGATACAACCATGATACCTCTAACAAGGCTGGCTACTTACCAGGGTACGCCCGTAAGCAATTATTTAGATGAAGCAACGCTTAAAAAAGTAGCTGCAGATACAATGGTTGGTGGTGCTACGCTCACTGGTTTATTGGGCACCTCTGCCTGGTATGCGCCCGGTGCTGCGTGTGCGGCCATGGTAAAATCTATTATTAAAGATGAGAAGAAATTGTTTACCTGCTGCGTTAGCCTTGATGGCGAATACGGGCAAAAAGATATTTGCATAGGCGTACCCGTTAGGCTTGGCAAAGATGGTTGGGAAGGCATTATCGATTATAAATTAAACGAAGAAGAACAAGCCGCATTTAACAAAAGCGCTGATGCTGTAAGAAGCATGAACAGTGTGTTAGATACGCTTTAATCCTGCATACTATTTACCAAAAAGCCTCCAGGAAATTGGAGGCTTTTTTATGTTTGCTAGTTTTTCTTTTTGACCGGGCTAATACAGCAGCCATGTGGATCTTCATTGGCGTCGCACTTTTGAACAGTTGTTTTTCAGGGATCTTTTATTATGCATTATGGGGCGTAAGCAGTGTCAGCCAACATTCATATGTAGCATCAGGCCGCAAACTGATTAGCAGAAACCCCGCAAAAACAAATAAGCATCACAATAATAATACCCTGCTGAACAGGCAGCGGCCTGTTCCTACAAAATACACGGCCTATCAGGCGAAACTGTATTTATATCAAATAAAAAATTGGCCCGGTGAGTCACTCACCGGGCCAATTGGCATGGACGCAGTAAAGAAGGATAATGCCATACAGCAATCCATCATCAATTATCCATTAAAAAATTATCAATTAAGCAAAGCCAACGGTAACCATTTCTTTATTGATCTTCAGCACCAGGCCCTGCAACACTTTGCCGGGGCCAACTTCTGTAAAATGAGTAGCACCATCTGCTATCATGGCTTGCACGCTTTGTGTCCACCTAACGGCGCCGGTTAGCTGCTCAATCAGGTTTTGTTTTATTTCAGCTGGGTTAGTAACCGCTTTGGCAACAATGTTTTGGTACACCGGGCATATAGGGGTGTTAAAGGTGGTGGCTTCAATAGCTGCTGCCAACACTTCTTTTGCAGGCAGCATCAATGGCGAATGAAACGCTCCGCCAACAGGCAACACCAATGCTCTTTTGGCACCTGCTGCTTTCATTTGCTCGCAGGCTAATTCAATGCCTTTTACAGAACCGCTTATTACCAGTTGGCCCGGACAATTATAATTTGCCGGCACAACAATTTCACCGCTTTGGACTTGTACGTTTTTACATACTTCTTCTACCTTATCATCTGCCAAGCCTAAAATAGCCGCCATGGTAGAAGGCTGTACTTCACAAGCTTTTTGCATTGCTTGTGCCCTTATAGAAACCAGCTTGAAAGCATCTTCAAAACTCAACGTGCCATTAGCTACCAGCGCAGAAAATTCGCCCAAGGAATGCCCTGCAACCATATCCGGCTTTGCGCCTTCCAACATTTTAAATGCAATTACCGCATGTAAAAAAACGGCTGGCTGTGTTACGTTAGTCTGCTTTAAATCTTCATCCGTACCAGTAAACATGGTATCCGAAATACGAAAGCCTGCAAGGCTGTTGGCTTGTTCAAACAAGTCTTTTGCCAACGGGTTATTTTCATACAAGTTTTTTCCCATTCCGGAAAACTGGCTTCCCTGCCCGGGAAATATATAAGCGTGTGCCATACTATAACGGTTTATTTAGAATGCAAATAAAACAAAAAATCCCTCAAAAAGAGGGATTATATTTTTATGCAAAGTTTTAATTTAATGAAGCTTGGCGCTTATCAATTTTAAAAATTCACTCCTGGTTTCGTTCTTTTCAAACTCGCCCCAAAAAGCAGACGTAGTGGTAACAGAATTTTGTTTTTGCACGCCCCGCATCATCATGCATAAGTGGGATGCTTCAATTACCACTGCTACCCCTAAAGGATCCAGCGATTCTTTGATAGCATTTAAAATTTGATGGGTTAACCTTTCCTGCACCTGTAAACGACGGCTAAAAACATCGACCACACGGGCAATTTTGCTTAGCCCTGTTATCCATCCGTTAGGTATGTAAGCAACATGTGCCTTGCCGTAAAATGGCAGCATGTGGTGTTCGCACATGCTATACAATTCGATGTCCTTCACAATAATCATCTCACTAACCTTTTCATGAAACTTGGCAGATTCCAATATTGCATTGGCATCCTGCTGATAGCCCTGTGTTAAAAACTGCATGGCTTTTGCAAGGCGCAGTGGTGTTTTTTGCAAGCCTTCACGGTGTATATCTTCGCCTAGCAGGCCTAAGGCATCTTTATAATTTTCTATCAGTCCGTTGGTAACATCCTCATCGTACTGCTCTATTTTTTTGTAGGCCATTTGCTTTTGTTAAGACGTTTATTGAAAGTTTATAAGTAAGCCAGGATTGGCTTAATTTATTAAAATATTATTGGGTTAAATAACAGGATATTCTACAAAGTTCCTCTCCGTTTCGTATAGCCGTATCTGTAAATCAAATTTTGCATCGATCCGTTCTCGTAAAATATTGTAAATAACAATAACAATATTTTCAGCGCTTGGGTTAAGATCTTTAAACTCAATGGTATCCAGGTTTAAATTCTTATGGTCAAAACGTTCCATAACATTTTGCTGTACCAATTCGCTTAACAATTTCATATCGTACACATAGCCAGTTTCAGCATCTGGCACACCGGTAACTTTTATTATTAATTCGTAATTATGCCCGTGGTAATGTGGGTTATTGCATTTGCCAAAAACCTTTTGGTTAGTGGCTTCATCCCACAAAGGGTTGTTTAAACGATGGGCTGCATTAAAATGTTCTTTACGGTAAACTGCTACTTTGTTGTTCATAATAAATCACTAAATATATTTGGATGTACTTTTTAAAAATTGATAAGCCGTTTGATGATTAATCAAGCCTTAACTGAGCTGCAATAACAGAAGTATGCTGTTTAAGCGCATCAATACAAGAAATATAAGTACAAATAAATGAAGTGTTTGTTTACTACAATCATTTAATTGCCAAAGTATTCTACAAATATTCGTGGGGTTTCATATAATTTAAGACAATGCAATTGTACTTCTTTTGGCAGATGAGGAGCTAACTGTTCCCAGATTCCGATAACTAAGTTTTCGATAGAACAAAGTTTTCCAGCCATAAAATCAACATCAACATTCAAGTTTTTATGGTCTATTTTATCTATCACCTGTTCCTTAACTATGATGCTTAATCTTTTTACATCGTACACAAAACCTGTATCGGGGTTTGGGTGGCCCTTTAAAGTTACATATAGCTCAAAGTTGTGCCCATGCCAGTTTTCATTGGCGCATTTGCCAAAAACTTCCTCATTTTTTTCCTTGCTCCACTTTGGGTTAAACAATTTATGTGCTGCGTTAAAATGCTCTATACGTGTAATGTAAACCATGCCCTGCTTAAAATTTCCGCAAAGGTAATTGCTTAATACTGAAATATGGACGGTATGCACGATTTTTGCTAAATGGATATTTTACTGGTATCAGCTACAAAATTTGAAATACAGCCTACTTTACAATTGCTGGAAAAAGAAGGATTTAAATTAAACGCACATACCATTGACATTTTAATTACCGGTGTTGGTATGGTAAGCACAACTTATAATTTAACTATAAACCTTGCTGGCAAAAAATACGGCTTTATACTACAAGCAGGCATTGGTGGTACTTTTAACCAGGATTTATTTTTGGGTGAAACCGTACATATTAAACAAGATGCGTTTGGAGATATCGGCATGGAAGAAAAAGAAAATTTCACAACTATATTTGATGCAGGCTTTGCCGGTAAAGATGATTTTCCTTTTACGGATGGATGGCTTGTAAATAATAACACTTTACTCAACACTTCTTTATTGAAAAAGGTTAGCGCCATTACGGTAAACAAAGTAAGCGATAGCTTGTTGCAACGCCAGCAATATATACAACAATTTTCACCACAAGTAGAAAGTATGGAAGGTGCCGCTTTTCATTATGTGTGCTTGCAGCAAAAAATAAATTTTATACAAGTGCGCAGCATCAGCAATGCTGTTGGTGAAAGAGATAAAAGCAAATGGCGGATAAAAGATGCCCTTGTTAATTTAAATATCGAACTTGAAAAACTAATACTACAATTATGAAATATACTTTAGGTTTTAGCCCTTGCCCCAACGACACTTTTATTTTTGATGCGCTGGTAAATAAAAAAATAGATACCGGCGATTACGACTTTGATGTTATGCTGGAAGATGTGCAAACCCTTAACCAGTGGGCAATGCAAGACAAGCTGGATATTACCAAACTAAGTTATGGTGTATTGCCATTGGTACTTAAAAACTATGCTGTATTACAAAGCGGCAGCGCATTAGGAAGAGGCGTTGGCCCTTTACTGATAACAAATAATAATGCCTCCACTACGGATATCGATGGCCGTTTAATTGCCATACCAGGCGAAGAAACAACAGCTCATTTACTTTTTTCGCTGGCATACCCAAATGCAAAAAACAAGGTTTTTTTGCGCTATGACGAGATAGAAAATTTTGTGGTAGCAGGCAAAGGGCTTGGTGTTATTATACATGAAAACCGATTTACTTACCAGGATAAGGGGCTTAAAAAAATTGTGGATTTGGGTGATTACTGGGAGAAAAAAACAGGCAACGCAATACCACTTGGTGGCATTGTAATTAATAGAAAAATTGATATTGATACGCAACTAGAAATAGATGCTTTAATTAAAAAAAGTATTGAATATGCTTTTAGCAATTATCCTGAATTAAACGATTATATACGTAACAATGCCCAGGAAATGAGCGAAGAGGTGATGCGCAAGCATATTGATTTATACGTAAATGATTACTCGATTAATTTAGGGGAAGAAGGAATGAAAACTATTAAAAAGCTGTTACAAGTATATCAGCAAACCAATGCTTGCAACATTGATTATGACGATATTTTTATTGGAAAGAAAACATTGCTACTTTAATAATGCGCTAAAGCTTCGGATACATTTCCGTTGAGTCACCCTTTGGGGGGAACTTAACGGAAATGCGAATTGATTACAATTGCTAATACTATTAGATTTGAAGCGCCGGGCCTGCCCGGATGAACCGGTTCGGACGGGGATAGTAACGAAAATCCTTTTTTTGTCGGGCCGCACGCAAAAAAAGATTGCAGTGGATAGCCCGGCCGAAGGGGCGCCCAACCAAGTATTTTATTGATCAAACTTTTTTTACCGCTTTGCTAAATTCTTCCAGGCAGCGCTTTCTTGCAAACTCATGGTCAACAATGGGTTTGGGGTAATTGGGACTATCCAGTTCTGGTACCCATTCGCGAATGTATTTTAATTGCTTGTCAAATTTTTCCATCTGCAGCCGTGGGTTGAAAATCCTAAAATAAGGTGCGGCATCACAGCCACTGCCTACCGCCCATTGCCAGCCGCCGTTGTTGGCAGCAAGGTCGTAATCTAACAATTTTTTTGCAAAATAAGCTTCGCCCAAGCGCCAGTCGAGCAATAAATGCTTGGCTAAAAAAGACGCTGTTACCATGCGTACACGATTGTGCATAAACCCGATAGCATTCAATTGGCGCATGCCCGCATCTACAATTGGATAGCCAGTTTGTCCGTTGCACCATTTTTCAAATTCACCATTATCAATTTGCCATTTTATATTATCGTAAGCGGGCTTAAATGCTTTGCCAAGCCCAACTTGAGGAAAATGCCATAATATCATCTGGTAAAAATCCCGCCATATCAATTCGTTTAAATACACGGCTGAAAGCTCTTTGGTGTTTGCTGCTAGCTCCCGAATACTGATGGTGCCAAACCGTAAATGTATGCCCATTTTGGTTGTTCCATTAATGCCGGGAAAATCTCTTTTTTCGCCATACTTTGTTACCAGCTCCTCATTTAATTCTTTTGATGGAAAGGGGCTGCCAACCTTTGTAAAACCCATTGACGATAGTGATGGGATGGTTTTTGGGGATTGCTGGTAAAAGTTTTTAAAATACTTTTTTGTGGGATAAGGCTTTAAGTGAAATTCGGTTAGCAGCGATTTCCACTTTTTGCTATAGGGCGTATATACAGTGTATGGTTCGCCGTTATCTTTTATCACTTCTGCCTTTTCGAATATTACCTGATCTTTATAAGTAAGAAAGGATGAGCCTTGGGTTTTTAATAATTTGGCAATGGCCGATTCTCGTTCCATTGCGTAGGGCTCGTAATCATTGTTGGCAAATACTTTATCAACTTTATATTTGCTTAATAAAGTTGTATAAGCTTCTTCAGGCCTGCCGTAAAACACTTCCAGCGAGGAGCCTAATTTTTCTAATTTACCTTGCATTTCATTTATGGTAGCCAAAATAAACTCTACTCTCCTATCTGCTTTGTCTTCCAGCTTATCCAATATATTTTTATCGAAAATAAAAATGGGCACTATTGGGTTTCCGCTTTTTAATGCATGGTATAAGCCTGCATTATCGCTCAGCCTAAGGTCTCTACGAAACCAAAATATATTTACAGTTGGCATACAAACGGCTTTAAATAATAAATTATTTTCCATGCAAAATAACAAAACTAAATTTAAATGGTTGGGATGATAGCCGCATAAATTTTTTGCGTAATAGTGCTACGGTACTCCTTTTCTTGTAGCTGTTTTACCCAACGGATATTGTACATGCTATTGGTCAAAAATACCTCATCGGCGTTCAACACTTCTTCAATTGAAATTTCTTTTTCCAAAATTTGGCAACCAGTGCCGCTAATTTCCTGGATTACTTTTTTGCGCATTACGCCTGCTACGCAACCTTCTTTTAATGCAGGGGTACTAACAACTTCATCTTTTATTAAAAAAATATTGGCGATTGTTGTATCACATAACCTATCATAAGTATTTAAAATAACTGCATCGTTCCACTTTTCTTTTTTAGCTTTCAAGGCCGCTAATACGTAAGGTAAATAATTATTGTGTTTGAGGTTGCTTAGTATATCGCAGGCTTTTCTAGCTTCTTTATAAATACCAAGCACCAGCCCATTGCTGTTCCATTCGCCATTATCCTCAGGCAGTGCCCAGCTTTGGATGATGTAATTTGGCGTATGGTTTTTTGCATCGTACAAACCGCCATCACCCCTAAAAATATTAAGCCGGATGCGTACGGCACCTTCATGTGCGTTCTTTTTTACCAGTGCCGTTATTTCTTCCTTTAATTTATCTGGCGTAAAATGCCTGGGTACTTCAAATTGTAAAATAGCCATGCCTTTCCACAGCCTGGCAAAATGTTCATCTTCTAAAATCAACTTGCCATTTTTTATTTTGATGGTTTCAAACAAACCATCGCCATACCTAAGCCCACGGTTATCTGAGCCAATTATTGTTGTTTGTTCCTTAATTATTTTTCCGTTGTAAATAAAATTTTCCATACCACAAATATGAGTAAAGTTTAATTGATTGGGCTTACTATAAAAAAAATCCCACCAAAGTTTGGTGGGAAATTTTTTCATCGAGGTTTAAAAAGAAAAAAAATATTTAGTTATCGCTATAATTCTTCGTTCAACAAGTTGTTTTTAACCGCGTACATAATTAGCCCTGCGGTACTTTTTGCGCCCGTCTTAACCTTAAGCTTATCGCGGATGGCTTCTACGGTACGTGGGCTAAGGTCTACCATATCGGCAATTTCTTTAGTTGTCTTTTCCTGGCACATCAATTTCAAAATCAGCATTTCCTTATCATTCAAGTGAGCTTCTTGCTGTACTAATTTTTGTGGGGTAAGCTGGTTGCGTTGCTTTAGGTTAGTTAGTAATGCTTTATTAGTAAGTGCGTTAAAAAAGTAATCTTGTTCAAAGCAGGTTACTATGGCTTCGTAAATAACTTCAATATCGCTCGTTTTACTAAGATAGCTATTTGCGCCAAGTTCCATTAATTTTGTTATCATGCTATGGTCTTCCAACATGGTGAGCATGATTACTTTTATATCTGGCCAATTTCGTTTTATTTCCGGCAAAGCGGAAATACCATCCATTATTGGCATCTGGATATCTAGCAATATTACATCTGGTTGAATAATTTTAAGCATGTTTAGCAGATGCATGCCATTATCTGCTTCTGCAATTACCTTTACGTCATCTTTTGAACTTAAAGCAGTTTTTACGCCAGCCCTATATAATACATGATCATCAGCTATTAATACTTTTATGGGTTCCAATTG
>JANXVN010000219.1 GCA_025351645.1 Ferruginibacter sp. | reverse complement strand
ATTCCCTGAAAAACTGGTGTATTCAAATAAGACTTTTCAAACCACAAAACCAAATGAAATACTTTCGCTGTTATGCAGTGGGAGTAAGCGTTTGCGTAAAAAAGAAACAGGACTTTCCATTGTAAAAAATGAAAAGTCCTGCAATGTGACCCTGTCAGGATTCAAACCTGAAACCTTCTCATCCGTAGTGAGATGCTCTATTCAATTGAGCTACAGAGCCATTCCTTTACCGTTAAACCTTGCAGCTTTTTGGTTAGTGGATTGCAAAAATAGAGATTTATTTTATTCATCCCAACTCTTTATGCATTTTTGCCATAAATAATAAAATGAAACTTCAATTTTGGGCTATTGGCAAGAGCCATGAGCCGTACGTAAAAGAAGGCGTGGAAATGTTTACCAAGCGCATTACCAACTACTATCCGGCTGAATGGGACATTATTGCCACACCAAAAAATGCGGCCACTTTAAGTGAAACCGGTCTTAAGAAAAAAGAAGGGGAAATTATTTTACAGGGCTTACAAAAAGACGATTATTTGGTTTTATTGGATGAAAGAGGCAAACAAAGCAGCAGCGAGGGCCTTGCGGCATTCCTGCAATCGAGGGCAAATGAGAGCATTAAAAATATTATTTTTTTAATTGGGGGCGCTTACGGTGTTAGCGAAGCAGTAATGCAACGGGCAAACCATAAATGGAGTTTATCGCAATTGGTTTTTCCACATCAGTTAGTTAGGCTTATATTGGCCGAGCAGGTTTATAGGGCTTGCAGTATTAACCGCAATGAGAAATATCATCATAGTTGAAATAATGTAATATTTTTGGCGCTCAATTTGTAAATATGAATTTTTCTAGTGCTCCGGTAACTTTTATCCTAATAGCTATTAATGTTATTGTATCCCTGCTTGGTTTTTCTAATGCCGATTTTTTGGATAAAACTATCATGTGGCCTTACGCAATTAAAAGAGATAAACAATATTACCGCTTTATAACATCCAGCTTTATACATGCAGATTACATCCATCTGATATTCAATATGTTTAGCTTTTATTTTTTTGGGAGGATCATTGAACAATATTTTTCAGAATATGGCTTAGGAGGAAATGTCTCTTACCTATTGCTTTATTTTGTGGGGATGATTGTTGCAGATATACCAAGCTACATTAAGCATAAGGATGATTATAATTATAGGGCGCTAGGCGCATCTGGTGCGGTATCTGCAGTAATTTTTGCTTGTATATTATTTAGCCCGTGGAGTACTATACTTATTTATTTTATCCCGATGCCCTTTATAGTTTTCGCTTTTCTTTATCTCGCTTACTGTATTTATATGTCAAAGAAAAACATAGGGCATATTAACCATGATGCGCATTTATGGGGCTCTTTATTTGGGCTGATCTTTACAAGTATATTAATTGCTGCATTAAATCCTGGCATGTTCCCCGCAATTATTGAACAGCTTTCTCATCCTCATTTTGGCTGATAGCTAATTGTTAAAATATTTTTAGTAGAAGGCGCAACTTTAAAACGATCATCTATCCTTTTACCCACCACCCAAATTATTTTCTTATCCATTTCCAGTACCCAGGTGTTTTCTTTTTGTGTCAACGATAATTTTAAGTCGTTCAAAAAACGGTTCACCTTCTTTTTCTTCTTCATCCCCAACGGGTAAAAATAATCGCCCATTTTCCATCTACGCAGCAGTAAAGGAAAAGTTATTTCGGCTGCATCCAATGTGGCAATTAAATTATCTGCTGCCGGCTGAAACTTAGCGGCATCTTGCTTTTCCATTCGCAGCTCGCCTGCTTCAAATACTATATTGGTATCTTTTTCTTCAACCAAAATATGTAAAGCCTCTGTATTTTGCATAGCCGCAATAATAAGCCAGTGGCGGTTTTTAATTATACGGTGCGTAGCAGATGATACGTATTTGCCTGTTTCCCGTTGCAGCAGCAGCACGGCTTCACCTGCCTGGTGTGCGGTAAAGCCATACTCTTTTATAATTTCGTACATAACCGTTGCAAGCGGTACTGTTTTTAGTAGTTTTAAGATGGGTATATGCACTTCAACGCCCTTACGTTCTACCAGTTTTTTTACATGGATAGCAATTGCCTGTTGGTATAAAATTTCTGTCTCGGTAAAACGCTGTATGTTTTTTAGGATGTTGTCTTTTGCATGCGGATAACTTTTACTTACCAACGGCAAAATTTCATTACGAAAATAATTGCGGGTATAGTCGTTTTCTGCATTGGTATGGTCGGTTACAAAAGCCAGGTTATTGGTTTGCACAAAGGCTTCTAATTCTGCCCGGCGGGCAAATAATAAGGGGCGCACAATGTTGTTATGTTTAGGTAAAATGCCGCGTAGGCCTTTTATGCCAGTGCCCCTAAAAAAATTCATGGCAACGGTTTCAATATTATCATCTGCATGATGTGCGGTAAGGATAAACTGAAACCCATGTTCTTTCGCAATGGCTGCAAACCAGTCGTATCGAAGGTCCCTGGCTGCTTCTTCAATTGATTTTTTTGTTTCACTAACAATTGTACTGGTATTAAAATGGGTTCCGTAAAAAGGAACGTTGCAGGTTTCAGCCAGTTGTTGCACAAATTTTTCGTCACTATCGCTGGCGGCACCACGCAGTTTAAAGTTGCAATGCGCAATGGCAAAATCGTAACCAGCTTCTTTGCACAAAGCACATAATACAACAGAATCTACCCCACCACTAACCGCCAGCAGCAGCTTATCTTTTGGTTGAAAAAGATTTTGTTTTTTATTGAATTGTATAAATTTTTCTAAAAGATCCATAAAAATAATATGTGGTATTCCCCACTTCAAGCAAAAAATTTATACCTTTTTAAAAAGTGTAAACTTTTTGCTTGAACGCTAAATTGTAACTTATTATAGTGCAACCTCCCAGCTTTACAAAGGAGGGTTTTCAACTAGACCAATTTTTGAAAATTGTTTAAAAATAAATACGCTAAGAACCCTCCTTTGGAGCGCAGGGAGGCTACTCTTCCAAATCTTCCAGCGCGCCCTGCAGCTCGTTGTAAGAGTGGTTGTCTCCTGCCCTTTTTGCTTCTTCCATACCTCGTTTATATATCCGGATGGCTTTTTCAAAATCTGCCACCCGCTCTAATAGTTTGCCTAAATGATAATAAGAGCCTATATAAGTTGGCTCCCTCAACAGCAGTTCGTTAAACAATTTACGGGCCTCGTCATCGTCGCCAACCTTAATGTATTCCAGTGCTAGCGCATGTTGCAGAAAACTATCCTTGCCCGAAGTTTTCATGTATTCCAGTAACTTTTCTATCCTGCTCATGGTGCAATTATTTTTATCTTTTATATTTTTATTTAAACCAACAACGCTTATCTTTGTTATTAGTTGCATAAACAACCTTTATTTATAACCCTCCACACTTTATAAATTAAAGTAGCCGGAGTA